>JADQBO010000335.1 GCA_016278585.1 Desulfosporosinus sp. | reverse complement strand
TATGTGGGAAGAAGTCCGTAGAGCTTATCTGCTGAACCATCTGCGTTATAAAGACGAAGGGCTTTCCGCTTACGAGACCCTTAAATGTGCTACGCGTGGGGGCGCGGATGTCTTAGGACGTTCCGATACTGGACGTCTGGAAGCAGGCAAAGCTGCAGATGTCATTTTAATGGATCTGCAAGATGTAGCTTATGCAGGCTCACACGATCCCTTAGTCTCGATTGTTTGCTGTGGGAATCATAGCTTGGTGGATACCACGATTGTCAACGGAAAAGTAGTTGTAAGAAAGGGACAACTACTTACTCAAGATACAGAGGACATACGCAAAAAAGCCCATCAAGTCGCTTGCCAAATCGTTCAAAAAGAGCGAGGCTTAAAGGGATAAGAATGTAATAGGCCCGTGTAACAGCGGGCGTGTTATAGGGCGTGTTATAGGGACGGTCCTTTTAACACAAAACGCGTGTTACAGCGACGTTCCTTTAACACAAAATGTAACAGGGCGTTGTAGCAGCGACGTTCTTTTAACAATAAAAAAGATCTCCCTGTTCTTAATTGGAAAACAGAAAAAGACTGGGTTGTCCCTGTTGCCACGTTGGAAAAAGGTGGATATAATATATGGAAGGAGGAGTGAGGAGGGGGTTAGTTTGGTTAGAGTACAGCGGAGATACAGTGATACAGGGTGTTATCATGTAATGATTAGGGGTAACGAACGAAAAAATATATTTATAGATGATGAAGACAGGCTGAAATTTATTAATATTTTACATAAGAAACAATCCGAAATCGAGCTGTCGTTCTATGCATATTGTTTAATGGACAATCATGTTCATTTGGTTTTAAAAGACAATAAAAACGAAATATCACTTATCATGAAAGGAATAGCAACTAGTTATGCTATGTATTTTAATAATAAATACAAACGTGTTGGCCATGTATTTCAAGACCGTTTCAAGAGCGAAGTAATCGAAAATGAAGGGTACCTAATGGCAGTTATCCGGTATGTCCACCATAACCCGATTAAAGCTAAAATCGTAGAAGGTTCAGAGCACTATAAGTGGAGTAGTTATCAATGGTACATGGATCCTGATAGGCCAGGAGCAAAACTTGTGGATGCAGAGTATATTCTCGGTATCTTAGACGAAAATAGAACTACTGCTATTTTGGGATTCAGGCGATTTTTCATGGAAAAGAATGATGACAAATTTTTAGATGAAGATGATAGCAGTATACGCACATTAGAAGAAGGAGAAAGTTACTTACAAAAATATATAGAAAAAAACTTGCCAGGAATCGATAAGAATGAAATTAGGACCAATAAAGGCCTAAGAACTGAGGTGATTGCCGCTCTGCGTACATACACAGGGTTACCAATTGTTAGCATAGCCAGTTTACTTGGAGTAAATCGAGGAATTGTTGAGAGAGTAAAGCTTAAATGAAAAGTGTGTTAAAAGGACCGTCCCTTTAACACAAAAGGACCGTCCCTTTAACACACTTTAACCCATAATATCCGCCGTCATCGTACACTTGTGCGTGGGTGGCGTTTTTTGTACTGTCAGAAAGTATAAACTTTCGTTATATACTGCAAGAAAGGCTAATCCGTGCGAAGACAGTGTCTTCAAGAAGGGCTAATCCGTGCGAAGACAGTGTCTTCGTGTGTGGGCGCCAGCCAAGTTTTCTATATTTACAAAGGCTTTCTAAAAGGTATGACTTTTGCCATATGTTTTTTAGGTATTGGAGGATCGTCATCACTGCAGGATTCACACCCTCCACCACATCCGGTTTTATTACCAATAAAAACTTTGCGCCATGATACTTGCCATTTATTATCTATTTGATCAATACGGGTTTCCACTTTGTACTGGGGGCCCCGTTGTTGATTAGCTAATCTGGATTCGGTTGTGGCAACAATATTAGCAGTTTGTAAGGCTTGTTTCTCGGAGTTGTAAAGAGTCTCTATTTTTACCCATTCCATCATTTCCATTTTGATCGCTCCTTAAATGAAACTTCTATTCTATAATAACCATTTTATTAACGTATTTGCAAGTATTATTTAGTTAAATTCATAGCCACATTAAATAAAACTATCAGGAATCGGCAAAGCTAAATATAGACTAATAAGAGCTAAAGTGTTAGGTACGTTATGCTTTTGCGCACATATAAGGGTTACTAGTTGTCCGCATGAATAGGTTAAGTTTGAACTATATGAACAGAGTTAACACAGTTTAGCAAAAATTTTAACATAAGAGCTTAAAGACTATCCATATTTCACATATATCATTTTGACTTGAACAGGGAAAAGTGTGTTAAAAGGACCGTCCCCGTTACACGGGTAAAAGAGTTGGCATGGTAATTGCATATAATAGTTAGTGTAGCCTTGGTCAATGAATTCGTTTTAGGGGGAGATAGAAGGTCAATAGATAAACAAGAAATTGTTTTTTAATACCGTATTAAATTGTTGGTTTTACTGCAAAATAATAAAAAAGAGGAGTTATATGAAATGCACGATAAAATTCAATGGATTCAAAACAAAATGGTAAAGAAAGATGGTACTGGTGTTTCGACTGAACTTTTTAGCAAAAATGCAGTTGATAAAGCGATAAATTTTCACAGGACGTTTCCTGATTATCAACCTACCCCCCTTCGTCAACTCTCTAAACTTGCTAATAACTTAGGCGTTGGTGGAATCTATGTTAAAGATGAGTCTTATCGATTTGGTTTAAATGCCTTTAAGGCCCTAGGTGGTTCATATGCCATCGGACGATACTTAGCACAGCGACTCAACAAAGATATCAATGACCTGCCTTTCCAAACGCTTACCTCTCCTGAGATTAAAGAGCAATTAGGCGACATCACATTTGCTACTACTACTGATGGGAACCATGGTCGAGGAATTGCTTGGACAGCTCGACAATTGCGCCAAAAATCGGTGGTTTATATGCCTAAGGGATCTTCGGAATATCGGCTTGAAAGAATTAGGTCGGAAGGTGCAGACGCTGAAATCACAGATATGAATTACGATGATGCTGTACGCATGACAGCTTCAGAGGCTGAAAAACATGGCTGGGTAGTTGTACAAGATACGTCTTGGGAAGGGTATGAAGAGATACCGACCTGGATTATGCAAGGTTATGGTACAATGTCAGCTGAGGCCCTAGAACAGCTGAATAATTTCGGCATCGAGAAACCGACCCATATTTTTGTGCAGGCAGGAGTTGGAGCTCTGGCTGGTTCTGTACAAGGCTATTTTGCGTCCATATTCAAAGAAGATAGCCCTAAAACGGTGATTGTAGAAGCGGATCAAGCGGATTGTTTATATAAATCGGCGGTTGCAGGGGATGGTAAACCTCGGGTGGTCGGAGGAGACATGGCTACGGTTATGGCCGGACTCGCTTGTGGAGAGCCCAATTTAATTGGGTGGAATATCCTGCGGGACTACAGTGATATGTTTGTTTCTTGCCCTGACTGGGTAGCGGCAAAAGGGATGCGAGTGTTGGCTAATCCATTGCTTGGTGATCCGAAGGTAATTTCGGGCGAATCTGGTGCGGTGACCGCTGGGCTACTGAGTTCCATTTTGTTGGATGATGCCTTCAAAGAGGCTCGGGAAGCCCTCCAACTTAATGAAAAATCCCAAATTTTGATCTTTAACACTGAAGGAAACACAGATCCCTTTAAATATCGTAGTATCGTATGGGATGGAGAATTACCGTCAGGAGGACGTTAATGTAGTTCCTGTTAGAAAAATACGTAATTGAAGGAAGCACACATTCATTATGAAGGTGCTTCCTTTTCCCTTTTTTCAATAGTTTTATTTTTTAAGGATTTATTAAGTAAGATTTAATGCGAATAGGGCAAAAATTGTATATAATATAAGTTAAAGCAAATAATATGGGGTGTAAAGCATGTTATATCACCTGCGAACTATTAAGAATACGGTCCAACAAACTGCAGACGCCATTGCTGCTGCACTGAAAATTGAAGTCGAAATTGCCGATGCTGATCTAATACGGGTTGCCGGAACAGGGAAGTATAAAAGCAAATGTGGTGGCCCTATGGATAACGGTTTTGTTTTTCGGCATGTGATCAAAACAGGAGCGCCAGTAATCATTGACAATCCTGGTTTCAACGAACTCTGCAAGCCCTGTCCATGTAAGGGGAACTGCATGGAATATGCAGAAGTCGCTATACCTATACGCATAGGAGATCAAATTATAGGGGTTATTGGGTTAATTAGCTTTGATGAGGAGCAAACAAGGCGGCTAATGGACAATAAACAATCCCTTCTGCTCTTTCTGGAAAAGATGGCAGAACTCCTTGTGGGGAAGGCAGCAGAAATTCAACAGAATCACGACCGAGATCTTATCTCAAGTCAATTAATCACAGTACTGAATTTATTGCATGATGGAATTTTATTAGTCAATGATCAGCAACAAGTGACTCACTACAACACGGTGGCCAGTAAATTATTAGATATTGACACACATGAAGAACGAGCTTTATATCACTTGTTGGATAATAAAAAACTATGGCTTGCAGTTGAACGTGGTGAAACTTTTTCCGGAAACATCCAGGGGAAAAGGGTGGCCACTCACCTTTACTGTGATGTAATGCCTATTAAAAAAGACGGAAATATTGAAGGCGCCGTCATTACGCTTAGGGATCTTCAACAAATTAAGAAGCTGGTTAAAGCGGCTACCGTTAGTGATATTGAAACCCACTTCTCGCAGATTATTGGTGAATCCAGGAAGATGAAAGAAATAAAGGCGATGGCCTTACATGTAGCTCCCAGTAAGGCAACCCTCTTGATTCAAGGAGAGAGTGGAACTGGAAAAGAACTGTTTGCACGTGCAATCCATCAGAGCAGTAAACGAAAAGGGCATACGTTTATCGCTATAAATTGTGGAGCTATCCCTGAGAATTTACTGGAAAGCGAATTGTTTGGATATGAAGAGGGATCGTTCACAGGTGCCAAGCGAGGTGGAAAACTGGGGAAATTTGAGCTCGCTCATAATGGTACACTTTTTTTAGATGAAATAGGGGACATGCCACTTCACTTACAGGTCAAAATTCTAAGAGTATTGCAAGAACGAAGAGTTGAGCGTATAGGTAGTACACGTTCAATTCCAGTAGACGTACGTGTCATTGCTGCCACCCACAGAGATTTGGACAACATGGTAAAAACGGGGGAGTTTCGAGAAGATCTTTATTATCGTCTAAATGTTATTCCCCTAACGATTCCACCCCTGCGTGAACGTTTAGAGGATGTCCCAACGCTAATCCAATTCTATCTAGATTATTATTCGGTAGTAACGGATAGATCTGTTAGTGGAATTACTTCGGAAGCTATAGAAATCCTGTCTCACTACACTTGGCCTGGGAATGTCCGAGAACTAGGTAATGTAATTGAATACTGTGTCACAATGGTGGCCGGGGGAATGATTACTGCTGATACATTGCCCCAGAGGATTAAAGAAGAAGATAAAACAGACATCAATAATTCTTCTATAAACTTAAAAGTTTTAGAACGGGAAGCAATTATGCGGGCTTTGTCGCTGGTTGATGCCGAAGGGCATAAAGAAGACGCTGCAAAATTATTAGGAATCAGCAGGGCTTCTCTTTATCGTAAGATTAAGGAATACCAAATTGGTGAGAATAGAACTTTTTCTTAGTTAAACTATAAAATAGGGCTCCATTTTCCAAGGAATCTATGTTTCAAAGATAGACGTTTGTATCAAAATGAGACTGACGGAGAAATTGTCGAATTTACAGGTATTCCAGAGAGTTATTTTTTTGGCTAGTCATTATTGTGTCTCAAATTGAGATTTATGATAACGTGATAAAACGATTCATTCTAGGGAAAGATAAGACTAATACCCGAAATTAACATTTTTTTAAGCACTAACGGGACTGGCATGCTTATTGCATTATATTAAAGCATGCTAACCTAAAGGGTTATCTGATGGGTGATCACACTATTACAATAATCTAGCATATTGAAAGGGGATTTTATTTTGAAAATGGATTTTGCAAAAGTTCTTGAACTAGCCAAAAAATATGAGCCTGAAATGAGTCGTTTTTTACGAGACCTTCTCGCCATCCCGGGGGAAAGCTGTGATGAAAAAGGAACAGTCCTTCGGATCAAGGAAGAGATGGAAAAAGTCGGTTTTGACAAGATTGAAATTGACCCACAGGGTAACGTTCTAGGTTACATCGGTCATGGTAAACACATAATTGCTATGGATGCACATATTGACACAGTCGGCGTAGGGAGCCTAGACAATTGGGATTATGACCCTTATAAAGGGTTTGAAGATGATGAGATTATTATCGGCCGAGGTGCCTCTGACCAAATCGGTGGAATGGCATCAATGGTTTATGCTGGTAAGATTATTAAGGATCTTGGCTTAGAAGGGGATTATACTTTAGTTGTTGTCGGTTCTGTACAGGAAGAGGACTGTGATGGATTATGCTGGCAATACATTATCAATGAAGACAAGCTTGTCCCTGAATTTGTTGTAATTACCGAACCAACCGATGGAAAGATTTATCGTGGACATCGTGGTCGGATGGAAATTAAGGTAATGACTAAAGGAGTTAGCTGTCATGGTTCGGCTCCTGAGCGTGGTGACAATGCGATTTTCAAAATGGCTCCGATCTTAACGGAACTCCGCAGCTTACATGAAAACCTCATGGATCATCCCGTTCTTGGTAAAGGCAGCTTGACCGTTTCTGAAATCTTTCATTCCTCTCCATCCCGTTGTGCTGTCGCAGACGGCTGCTGGATTTCGGTTGACCGTCGCTTAACTGCTGGAGAAACATGGGAATATGCTGTTCAACAAATTAAGAACCTTCCTTCAGTTAAAGCAGCCAACGCAGAAGTTACAATGTACATGTATGATAGACCTTCCTATACCAACCTTGTTTATCCGACAGAATGTTATTTCCCAACATGGCTTATCGAAGAGGGACATCCAGTAACTAGCACTCTAATCGATTCTTATAAAGAATTATTCGGTAAAGATCCAGTGGTAGACAAGTGGACATTCTCCACAAATGGTGTTTCTATCATGGGACGCTATGGAATTCCTTGTATTGGTTTTGGACCTGGACATGAGGACCAAGCACATGCTCCGAATGAACGAACCTGGAAAAAGGAACTCGTTGATTGCGCAGCTATGTATGCAGCAATTCCTAGTATCTATGTTGAAGATTATGCTGACAAGATGCCAAAGGATACTGAGAACTTAGTAAAGGTTAAGTAACAGGCGTTTAAAGGTTAAGGCCTACTGCATTCAGATAATATCCTGTTAATAGTAGGCCTTAATAACTTGGAGTTTCATGTATTTTGTAGTCATAATTGGCTACTGTAATATAGTAAAAACATAATTATTAGGAGGAATAAATTAAATGAATACAGTATTCAGAGGAAGACATTTTATTAACTTAGAGGATTTCACTAAAGAAGAACTAGACACAATGCTTGACGTATCTTTGGATCTTAAGAGAAAATTCGCTATGGGCGAAGATACTGATTATCTTCATAACAAAACGGGCTTTTTAATGTTCTTCGAACAGTCGACTCGGACCAGAAACTCAATGGAAGCTGGTATGGCTCAATTGGGTGGTCATGCTGGATTCTTGGATTCTAGCAGTATGCAAATTGCACATGGTGAGACTGCAAAGGATACAGCCATTATTCTTTCTCGTTTTGGACACATGATTGCTTGCCGTTATTGCAACTGGGGTCGCGGTAACGACTACTTAACGGAAATGGCTAAATGGTCATCAGTTCCAGTTATGAACTTACAAGATGACCTTTATCATCCATTCCAAGGTTTGGCAGATTTATTAACGATTAAAGAAAAACACCAAGATTTACGACGTAAAAAGATTTCTATTATCTGGGCGTATGCTGAGAGCCACAAGAAACCAATTTCTGTACCTGTAACCCAAGTTCTTCTCTTCCCTCGTTATGGTATGGATGTTTGGTTAGCTTATCCAAAAGGTTGGGAACTTCCTGAGTGGGTTATTACTCAAGCTCGAGAGAATGCTGAGAAACATGGTGGAACTCTGACCATTACCCATGATGAAGCTGAAGCTTATAAAGATGCCGATATCGTCATTCCTAAGAGCTGGGGAAACTGGGTTACTGACCAAACTGGTGCTTCAGTTCAGGGCGCAACTGCGGTTATTGACGATGCTCTCGTTTCCAATAAGAACTGGAAGTGCACAGTAGCTAAAATGGCTACCGCTAACAAAGATGTCATGTACATGCATGCCTTACCTGCTGACCGTAACAACGAAGTAGAGGATGAAGTAATTGATGGACCTCACTCCATTGCTTATGATGCTGCAGAAAACCGTTTGCATACAGCAAAAGCTGTCATGACATTGTTGGTAGGTGGAAAATAATTGAGTACATTAGCTGTTGTAGCCATTGGTGGGAATTCCCTGATTCGAGATAATGCACATGAATCAGTCGAGGATCAATATCAGGCTGTTGTAGAAACAGCTAAGCATATTGTAGGGATGATTGAGCAGGGCTATGAGGTTATTATAACTCATGGTAATGGTCCACAAGTTGGGTTTATCTTAAGAAGATCTGAGATTGCTAAGGATGTTGCAGCAATGCATCAGGTGCCATTGGTCAGCTGTGGAGCAGATACCCAAGGGGCTATTGGTTATCAAATTCAACAAGCAATGGATAATGAATTTAGAAGAAGAGGGATCAATAAGACGGCTGTTACAGTTGTAACACAAGTTGTCGTTTCGGAAAATGACCCTGCTTTTAAGAAACCTACTAAACCTATTGGTTCATTTTATTCCAAGGAGCAAACTGAGGAAATTCAAAAAGCTAACCCATCATGGGTTATGATTGAAGATGCCGGTAGAGGGTATCGCCGCATGGTTGCCTCTCCTCTCCCCCAGGAGATTGTCGAAAAAGATGTTATCAATAAGTTAGTACGTGACGGCTATTCAGTAATCAGTGTTGGTGGTGGCGGAATTCCGGTGGTTAAACACGAGGATGGTTCATTGCAGGGGATTGACGCGGTCATCGATAAGGATTTTGCGACTAGTCTTTTAGCCTCAGACATTAAAGCAGACGTATTAATTATTTCAACTGGCGTACCTACGGTTTACTTAAATTACGGTAAACCTAATGAAAAAGCCTTAGATAAAGTAACTCTGTCCGAGCTGAAGCAGTACGTGGCAGAAGGACATTTTGCACCGGGAAGTATGCTGCCGAAAATTCAAGCGGTTATCAACTTCTTAGAAAATGGCGGAAAAGAAGCGATTATTACCAATCCTGAATCCTTGGAAGATGCAGTTGCCGGGAAGACTGGAACCCATATATACGCGTAAAGCTACCAGAATATGTTTCTAAGCTAGTTCGATAAAAAATAGAAACTTAAGACTTGAGATGGGGACGAATCTCCATCTCAAGTACGATATTCCAGTACTAAAAATACTCAGAGTTATTAAATTTGCAGAGGATTATGAAGTGACTCTAATTTCTGTTTATCTGAATAAAACTGAATACTTTTATAATATATGAGAAGAGCGAACGTTAGTTTAAGCAGCTTTTTGAATGAAGATGAGCGCAGAGACGATTCCCTCTTGGAAACGGTCTGCGCTCATTCATTTTCTATATTTGTAACCTATAACCCAAGATGAGGAGATTATCCCTTAAGGAGAAATGAACATGGGTATAGTATTGTACGGTGGAACTATTGTTACGGCTGTAGATGTATATCAAGCAGACGTCCGCATTGAAGGCGAGAGAATTGTGGCCATAGGCTACGAGATCAAGCAACCTGGTGATCAGGTAATTGATGTGGAGGGCTGTTTTTTGTTTCCGGGAGGAATTGACCCACACACCCACTTTGATCTCCCAATGGGGGATTTTTCTACATCCGATGATTTTTCATCTGGGACAAGGGCGGCACTACTAGGAGGCACAACAACCATCCTCGATTATGCCACCCAGTTTAAGGGAGAAACATTAAAAGCGGGTTTAATGAATTGGCACAAAAAGGCTGAGGACAAGTGTTATGTAGACTATGGTTTTCATATGGCAATTACAGATTGGAATGACTCGATTGCTCGAGAAATGTCAGAGTTGATTGATCAAGAAGGGGTATCGTCCTTTAAACTTTATATGGCTTATAAGAATATCTTGCAAGTTGACGACGGGGCCTTGTTACAAGCGTTGCGCCAGGCTGGAGAATCCGGAGGACTGGTCTGTGTGCATTGTGAGAATGGTGATATTGTCTATAATCTAGTCCAGGACTATGTAAGGCAAGGAAAAACGTCTCCCAAATATCACCCGCTGTCTCGCCCCCCGGAAGTGGAAGAGGAAGCAACCTCTCGAGTTATTACTCTTGCTCAGATAGCTGGATCTCCGCTCTATATTGTTCATCTCTCTAGTGCTGGGGCACTGCAAGCAGTAACTAATGCAAAGTTAAAAGGACTTGAGGTTTACGCTGAAACCTGCCCCCAGTATCTCTTGTTAGATGACAGCTATTATAGTGCTGAAGGATTTAACGGCGCTAAATATGTGATTTCACCGCCTTTGCGTCCGGTTCAGCATCAGAAAGTATTGTGGTCTGGGCTAAAAACTGGGATTTTAGATGTTGTCGCTACGGATCATTGTGCGTTCAATTATAAAGGACAAAAAGATAAAGGTTTGAATGATTTTAGTAAAATCCCTAATGGGGCGGCTGGAGTGGAAACTCGAATGGGGTTGTTATACACCTATGGGGTTTTGCCTGGAAAACTAACCATTAACGATTTTGTAGCTCTAACCTCTACAAATGCTGCTAAGTTATTTGGATTATTTCCCCGTAAAGGAACTATAGCTCCTGGAAGTGATGCCGATCTGGTGGTTTGGGATCCCCGTATTTCATCTAATATAAAGGCAGACACTTTACATCAGCAAGTTGATTATACTCCTTATGAGGGCTTTCAACAGACAGGGCAAGGGATACACGTTTTCTTACGGGGAAAACAAGTTGTTCAGGATGGACAACTAAGGGAGCATAAACCAACGGGGGTATATTTATCCCGTAAGCCATTCCTTAAGAGAAAGGTTGGGTACAATGTATAATATTGACATTAACGGTGCAGCTCATACTGTACAAGAGGATAAGAGCCTTTTAGATTTCTTGCGAGACGAGGCGCGGGTAACTTCCTTGAAAAATGGGTGTGGAGAAGGGGCCTGTGGAGCTTGTATGCTTTTAGTGGATGGAAAAGCGATGCGTGCTTGTATATTGACCGTTGCCAAGGCATCTGGAAAAAAACTTCTGACTGTGGAAGGACTATCCGAGCAAGAAAAGGAAGCTTATACTTGGGCATTTGCCGAAGCAGGCGCAGTCCAATGCGGGTTTTGCATACCGGGTATGATTATTAGTGCTAAAGCTTTGATTGATAAAAACCCTAATCCTACATCAGAGGATATTAAAAAGAGTATTCGTGGCAATATCTGTCGCTGCACAGGGTATATAAAGATTGAACAAGGAATTTCCCTGGCGGCTCAAGTATTAAGAGGAGAAATAAACCCTAAGTCGTCACAGTCGGGAGCTAGAATCGGAACCAGTGTTCAACGTGTGGATGCTCGTGAAAAGGCTATGGGAACAGGAGAATACGTCGATGATATGCAAGTTGAAAATATGCTTTACGCAGCGGTATTAAGGACCAAATACCCTCGGGCTATTGTCAAAAACATCGATGTAACTGCAGCCCGTGCTTTTCCCGGGGTGGAAGCAG
>JADQBO010000443.1 GCA_016278585.1 Desulfosporosinus sp. | reverse complement strand
AAGGATTTTGAATTTTTCCATGTGCCTAAAACGGCTTTTGACTGTCGAACCCGAGATCCAGGCGATGGCTATAAATGCTGAGGGTCCTTGTAGCCATGGATGGCGGAAACTCTTATTTAAAAAGCTATTTATAACAAGCTATTCCTCTTGTAAATATTTTAACATAATTTAAAATGCATGTCTGAATATCGGTTTCAAAGGTAAGTTCATTCATAACTAAAGACGTAAAAAACAAGCCAAAATTAGTTGCTAAAAAACTGACAGCCAATGTTTCCGGATTTTCGACGATTGCCCCTCTATTCTTCATTTCTTCGAAATAACTGCTTAAAAGTTCCTTAAACTCTTTAGGAAACTTAAATAACATGGTTTCTAAATTAGGGTTTAATTCTTCATTCTTTAGATGCATTAAAATAATTTTTTGATTTTTATACAAGGTATCTTGATAGGAAGAACATATTTTGATTAAGTCTTTTTCTAAATCCCATTCTAAGGTTTCAAATAATGAAATGAACTTTGCGGGAAAAACAAATTTATATAATGCCTTTTCAAACAAATTATGCTTACTTTCGAAATGTCTAAAAAGGGTCATTTCGCTAACGCCCGCTTCTTTGGCAATCTCCTTCGTTGTAACAGCCGTATACCCTTTTTGCGAGAAGAGACCGATTGAAGCATTTATGATTTTATCTTCCGTATTCGACGTACACATAGCCCTTCTCCAATACTTTACTTGCTTTGATGTTAGTTCCCACTAACATCATCTATCTTATCATTCTCTTTGTATAACTTCAATCTAACATCAACGCTAAAAAGCAGCTAACAAATTAGTAATTTTTTCGAGTGGTGTTTACTATAAGATTTTTAAACAGATAAAGGCTGTAACAAACTGGTAAACAATTTGTTACAGCCTTTATCTGTTTAATCAATGACTATGAACCGTTTTTAATTGACTGACCAAAGTTTCACTTATTTTACTGGGTACCTCTTCATATCTTAGGAACTTCATGGTAAATGATCCTCTTCCTTGAGTTAAACTTCTTAAATCAATAGCATAACGCATCATTTCAGCCTGTGGTACATGGGCTCGGATCGTTGGATATCCTTCGCTGGCATCCATACCCAACACTTTTCCCCGTTTTCCATTGAGATCAGCAATGACATCTCCCATGAAAGTGTCCGGCACTCTCACTTCTATTTCAACCACCGGTTCGAGCAAGGTTGGCTTTGCTAACTCTACTCCCTTTCGAAATGCGACCATAGCTGCAAGTTTAAATGCCATTTCCGAGGAATCAACAGCATGATAAGAACCATCGCAAAGGGTAACCTTGATATCTGTCACCGGATATCCAACCATAGTCCCTTCCACCATGGCCTCTCGAATTCCTTTTTCCACAGCTGGAATATATTGTTTAGGTACAGACCCTCCAAAGATCGCCTCTGCAAATTCAAAGTCACATTCTTCGGAGGGTTCAATATTAATCCAGACATGACCATACTGACCATGCCCACCCGTTTGTTTTTTATGTTTCCCTTCCACCTTAACTGCTTTACGGATAGTCTCACGATAAGGGACACGAGGCACTTTTATAGACACCTCAACTCCAAACTTTCGAGTCAGCTTTTCTTGGAGAATTTCAAGCTGCATTTCCCCCAGTCCTGTTAAAATCAATTCCCTTGTTTCTGTGTTTTTACTAATTTTGAGTGTTGGATCTTCTTCAAGCAAACGTGCTACTGCACTGCCAAGCTTATCTTCATCCCCTTTAGTCTTTGGTCCAATCGCTACTGATAAGGTAGGTATTGGAAAATCAATCCCTTGCAGGGTCACTGGTTGTTCCTTCCCACATAATGTATCCCCTGTTTTCACCTCTTGTAATTTGGCAATAACAGCAATATCTCCTGGGGACACTGAAGCGACAGGTTCTTGAGTTTTACCTCTCAGATAAAAAGGTTGCCCGATCTTTTCCTCTAATCCTCGACTTGAATTATAAACCAATGTTTCTGCAGTAAAAACTCCTCCATAAACACGGAAGAATGACATTTTACCTACGTAAGGATCCGCAAGGGTTTTGAAAACTAGAGCAGCTTTCTCAGGAACTGCTTCAGGGGGTGGTGCAGAATCGACCAAGAAATCCATAATCTTGGAAATGCCTATATTTTTATTCGCTGAGCCGCAAAGCACTGGGATGATAAGATTTTGCTTTAATGCTACTCCCAAGGCAGATTGTAAGTCCGCCTCACTTAATCCTTCTCCTTCAAGATACTTCATTAAGAGTTCATCATCTGTTTCAGCTACTGCTTCGGCCAGTTGTTCTCTTAGAACTTCAATCTCTTCCTTATATTCAGCGGGAACCTCCGTTATCGAATACTTGCCGCTACCATCCGAAACATAGTCATAGGCTTTATTCTCGACAATATCTATCAGGCCTCTAAACTTTGCTTCTTGACCCATCGGAAGTTGTAAGGGAACGAGCCTTGCTTGAGGATAGGTGCTTTTAAGTTGTTCCAAAACCTTACCGAAATTAGCATTCTTTCGATCTAGTTTATTAATAAAGATGATCTTGGGAAGTTTCTGCTGTTCCATTAGACTCCACGTGATTTCAGACTGAACTTCAAGCCCTGCTACCCCGCAAAGTACTAAAACTCCACACTCAACAACGCGTAAGGCACTCTTAACTTCCCCCAAGAAATCTAAATATCCAGGACTATCGAGAACATTAACTTTAACTCCTTGCCACTCAATCGGAATAAGACTCGTACTAATCGACACTTGGTGTTTCACTTCTTCAGGCAGATAATCAGAAACTGTGTTTCCTTCGGAAATTTTGCCAATACGGTTGATCGCACCTGAATTGAATAGAAAGGTTTCCGTTAGGGAAGTCTTTCCTGCTCCACCATGCCCAACCAGACAGACGTTGCGAAGGTGTTTAGTGTCATAGGTTTTCAAGACGATTCCTCCTTGATTTGTTATTTAAGAAAAAGGACAGTGCCTTTTTACTTGCAACAGATTAGCGGAGTTCCTAAGTCTAGATCCTAAATTAGTCTTAATTTATTGATTAAAGTGGGTTAAGATTCTCAACTTTGATTAATTTCTAAGTTCATAAGTCCCCCATACCTTTGTTTGCTTGTTACGAATCATACAATTCCCCATTGCCCAGACATCTTCCACCTGTAAGTCTCCATCAAGTACAACTAGGTCAGCATCGTACCCTACACGAATTAACCCCTTATTCTTAAGGCGAAGTACATTTGCCACATTAGAAGTAATCGTTCGCAAGGCCACTTCCAATGGGACCTTACCCTTTATAATAGTTTCTCTAATGTCACGCCACAGTACCTCAACTGAACCAACCCCATTACCAATTAGCACGCCAGCTTCGTTATATAGTGGCATACTTCCATTCCCGTCCGAAGTTATGGTAATCCGATCATTAAGAAGCTGGCGTTGGTTTAACATTTTCAAGACAGATGGCACCTGTAGATCCTCTGGGAAATCGTCACACCCAGCCGTAAGATCGATATGACCGCCTGCTAAAAGAAACTGGATTCCTTGTTCTAGTAAAGTATGGGTTCGATTGATATGAGTCGGTACGAATTGAGTAATAGGAATATCAGTTTGCTCGATGATTGTCCAAATAGGTTCTAAGCCTCGTTTACCCTCTCCAAGATGAACATGAACCACGCCTGCTTTTCCTCCAAGCATTCCGCCGACACGAGCTTGTGCGGCTAAATGCTCAAGTTCACTGATTTGAGGTTGGGCAGAACGATGATCAGAAATGGCAATTTCCCCAGCGCCAATAACCTTTGAAATCAATACCAAATCTTCTTCTAAACTTGGTAATAGAGTTCTCGCAGGAACATGGTAGGCACCACTATAGATATAGGTGCTTAGTCCCTCCTCTTGGAGTCCATTCGCTTTTACTAAAAGCTCTGCCATTGAACGTGATACGGAATCTGTTCCCAAACAACCAACGACTGTAGTCGTTCCTGCCCGAGTTAATTGAGAAAGTTGAAGTTCCGGAGTACGCGAAGCCGGACCCCCTTCACCTCCTCCTCCACATATATGGACATGAGCATCGATAAAACCAGGCACCAAAGTTTTGCCTTCAAGGTCAATAACTTCCCCCTCGACAAAATCGGGTAGGCTTAGATTATTACCGACTGCGGCAATACTCTTTCCTACGATTAATATGTCAGAATTATCAGTATACTCCGGGCAATAAAGTTTGGCGTTTTTTAGAAGTACCCACACTTTAACCTCTCCTTTCACGAGGTATAATGCCCCACTTGTGGATCAATATTCCATTCTTTAAACATTTCTCCATCCTAATCTAAAAATCCTCTATGCCTAGAGAGTCGTCTGAAATTTCTTGAGCATTTCTTATTTTCCACAAGCATATGGTTATATATAACTTCAGATTGTGGAGGGTTACATGACGAAAAGGACCTTTGTCTATGGTGCAACTATTCTTTTAGGAGCAAATTTGTTAAACCGCATCCTGGGCTTCGCCTATCAATATTTAATAATGATTAATATTGGTGGCGAAGCTTATGGTTTGTTTAATATGGTTTTCCCGATCTACATGCTGGCTCTTGTTATCACTACAGCTGGTATTCCACTCGCGATTGCTAAGATGGTCTCTGAAGAGGTATCTCTTGGACGTATATCACACGCTCAATCCATCTTCCGCTTAGCCCTTTGGCTGCTTAGTATCTCAGGGGCCTTAGTATCGATAACTCTCTATTTCCTTTCTCCTTACATAGCTCATAGGATTTTTTCTGATCCACGAGTCATTAACGTTTTTCTCATTTGTACTCCGGCAATTTTTATCGTCTCCATATCTTCAGTCTTTCGGGGATACTTTCAAGGTTTACAGAACATGGTCCCTACGGCTATAAGTCAGATTTGTGAACAACTGATTCGAGTGGTCGTCGGATATATAGCAGCACTGAAGCTTCTAAATTATGGCGTAGAATGGGCTGCAGCAGGATTGGCATTAGGCATGTTAGCTGGAGAATTAATAGGATTAATGGCCATTGTTTTTCAGTATCAAAGAGCAAGACTTAAAATTTCACGTGACGGCCCCGCATCCACCTTTTCCTCTCGGCAAATATTAAGTAGACTATGGAAATTAGCGTCGCCTGTAACCATTGGAAGACTTCTTGCCACGGGTTTGTCTTCCATAGATGCGATTATCATCCCCCTTCGCCTACAGGTTGCAGGATATACAGCCCGGGAAGCAGTAACCTTATTCGGTCAGCTTGGAGGTTCTGCGTTTACTTTACTTACCTTTCCCAGTGTCTTTACCTTTGCCCTAGCAACTTCACTAGTACCTGCTATTTCTGAAGCAACTGTAAAAAAGCAATTAAGCGTCGTCCGAGCTCGTAGCGCTGAAGCGATTCGCTTAACCGTCCTAATTGGGATTCCGTGCCTTATTATCTTGTTCTATTTTGCTAGGCCACTCACCGCGTTTTTTAAAAGTTCGGAGATCGCCCCCATTTTACGCATTTTAGTGATTGGAGGCATTTTTTCCTATGTGCAACAAACTACTACAGGGATTTTACAAGGAATCGGAAAAGTTCATCTTCCAGTCCTCCACTCCATTATTGGAGCTGTCATTCGCATCCCAACATTGATTTACCTCACAGGCCTCCCTCAGTGGGGTCTTCGGGGAACAGCTTGGGCGTATGCACTTGGTTTTATAATTATGGCCATTTTAAATATTATGGCCATTTCCAGGTATACCGGAATGCCTTTGGATCTTCAGCGGTTTGTTCTTCAACCAGCTTTTGGTGGAGTTGGCATGCTCCTCGTGTTTCGATGTTTAGATCCGATCTTAAGTGGTCAAGTTATAGGGTACTTATGTCAATTTTCAGTGGGAATAGTAGTTTACGGTACAATTCTCTTTTTGAACGGTGCCATAACCTTTGCCGATTTGAGAAGGCTCCCTTGGATTGGAAAATTTATATAATAGTTGATAATTATCTCCACAATTTACGAATTTGTGCTCCCCATTGCCAGTAAGATAAAACAAAAGTCACTAGAATAACAATCAAGGCCAAGATCTTATAGATAAAATATACTTTAACGACGGTTAAAAAAACCATACCGAGCCCTAATAAGGCAGGCATTATTAGTAACTTATACTTTGATGTTGAGTTTTCTTTATTTCTAAATCCTGGATAAGAGAAAATAACCAAAAAAAGTATAAAATAAAAGATAAACGTTCCAATTATCATATAAGTTCCTCCATTAGTAAAACACATTAAACTATCCATTATTTATACACTATAATCAACTAAAAATCTGTGAATACTAGCACTGTCAAGTTTAGATAAATGAGAGGAGATGTAATTTATGAGTCGTAGAAATAATAATAAAAATAGTGGGATTTTACCTCATGCTGTGTTGGAACAATTCAAATGGGAAGTCGCAGATGAATTAGGCTTAAGCTCTAAAATTAAGACTCAGGGGTGGGAGAATATGTCATCTCGGGAATGTGGTCATGTGGGAGGTCGTATTGGCGGCAGCATGGTCAAAACCATGATTCGTAGAGCAAAAGAATCCCTGAATGAAAATTCTTGATAGACAATTTCTTGAATAGTTAGTTATCGGATAAAACTATATAAAGGAGTACAGAAATTAATCATTCTGTACTCCTTTTATTATACTCCGTTGGAACTCAAACCCTTTGATGTATCAAAAAAGTCTTTCCATGTCTGAAGACTCTTGAAATCGGTTAAATCACTATGCATAGGAGTAATCGAAATGAAACTCTCTTGGATTGCTCTCAAATCTGTATCCGTTTCAAGATCTTGTAGTAAATTCCCGCACTGCCAATAATAGGTTCTTCCATGAGGATTAACTCTTTGCTCAAATACATTGTCGTAAATAGTTTTGCCCAGTTTCGTTACTTTAACGCCAGCCCACTCAGACTGAGGTTTGCCTGGAAAGTTTATATTCATCAAGCCTTGTTGGTGACGTTGAACAAGGCTGTTTAAATGCTCCGCTAAATAGACTGCTGCCGGTTCAAAATCTAAAAATTCGTAACTTGCTAGAGATACCGCCAGGGAAGGAATTCCAAGTAAAACGCCTTCCATCGCAGCTGAAACCGTTCCCGAATAAAAAACATCTGTTCCTAAATTCGAGCCTTGGTTTATTCCAGAAATAAGGAGGTCTGGCTTAGGAATAAGCCCCCCTTGGATCGCAATTTTTACGCAATCAGAAGGAGTACCACTAACGGCATATCCCTTTTGATTATCGTCAAGATCGTGTTCCGTTAGAAACAAAGGATGAAACAAGGTTATGGAGTGGCCTGTAGCTGAACGCTGACCTTCTGGAGCAACAATACTGATGTCATGTTTTGTCTGAGATCGAAGTGTACGATACAATGTTTGAATCCCAGATGCATGATAACCATCATCATTTGTCAGTAAAATATGCATTAGATTCCTCCGATCACTCAACTTCATAGACTGAAATAATCATTTTATCCTCTTTTTTAGTCAAACCAAACATTAAACGGTAATCCTTAAGATTTTTATTAAGAAAATCAACCACTTTGTAAAGTTCACCATTTACACTAAGACGTTGTGATGCAATGAGTTCTATCTTTCCTTGACTATCAGACGGGATTTGCTTGTCATTCACCCAAAATTACCTCTTTCTTAGCGTCTGTGTCCTTGTATTAATGAAAAAGCTTCCGACCTTGTGATAGGGTTTGTTTTAAATATTCCCCTTACGGCGGAGGTTAACGTCTGTGATCCCGCTTTTTTAACCCCTCGCATGGTCATACACATATGCTCTGCCTCAATAACTACCAATACGCCAAGTGGAGTAAGTTTATTCATAATAGCATCCGCAATCTCAGACGTTAAACGTTCTTGAAGTTGTGGTCTGTGGGCGAACCCTTCAACAACACGAGCAAATTTTGATAATCCTGTAATCTTGCCTTTCCTCGGGATATATGCAACATGGGCCTTACCGTAAAAGGGAACAAGATGATGTTCACACATTGAATAAACTGGGATATCCTTAACAATAACCATTTCCTCATGTTCTTCTGAAAATTGGACATTCAAATGATGACTTGGGTCTTCATGTAGTCCGCTAAATACTTCTGCATACATTCTGGCTACTCGTTTGGGTGTATCCTGTAACCCTTCACGTTCAGGGTCTTCCCCTATAGCCTCTAAAATCATGTAAACAGCCTGCTCAATCTTTTCTAAATCCATCCCCATAATTCTTTTCTCCTTTTCTATATGGTCCCCGAATATTAGCCCCACAACAACACTATAATTGCCCTATTAACACGTGTGTTTGAGGAATGACTCGTACGTTGGTAAGCTTTTCTAGGAAAAAACGTTGCCATTCTATCAGTTGATGCGGTTTAGGAGTATTAATGCCTTGTGTTGTTGTCACAGGTTGTAGAACTGTCCGAATTAATGGATCAACTCCAGCGATTAAGTCCCGAGCGTCTTGTAGTTCTTGTAGGCGAGTTTCCTCATGAACTACAATTTTGACAAAAACTTCTTTGGAAAGACTATAACGCAGAAAGGTTTCATGAACACCCCAGAAAACTTGACCATCAAAGGGTAGCTTGATATCCATACTAATTATATCAACCCAAGGCAAAACTTGAGTAAGTTGCTCGGGCAAAGTCCCATTGGTCTCAAGGTATATCTTTATACCTTGATCTCTTAAAAAAGGTAGTAATACTTGTAGTTCTTTACTCCACAGAAGGGGCTCCCCTCCAGTGATACTCAAAGAGTGATGAATAGAAAAATCATAGGTTATTAGCAACTCTAAGAGTTTATCAATAGAGATTGGATTATCAATCTTATCAAAAACACCCGAACCGGGGATTGACTCCATCCGCAACTGTTCTGGTATTGTTGTCACTGTATCACAATATGAACAATTTAAGTTGCAGTTTGGTAACCTAAGAAAGATTTGTCTAACCCCAACGTAAGGACCTTCCCCTTGAATTGACGAGAATATTTCAGTTACCGGCAGTTTAAGCATTACAAAACCCCTCGTACTTTACACCGGGCAAGGCGCATGGATAAGACTTCATCACAATAATGTTGGGCTACATTCTCTCCAAACCCCAATACATCATGAATCTGGAGATTATCTAAGCCGATGGTTGAAATCGGTGTGTTCACATTTGAAACATTCAGTCCGCAATGAATGAGGGAGGACACGGGTGAAAGGGTGCTAATACTCACCGAGAGTTTAGCGTCTTCCTCATAGAGATCATCCCCACTTCGCCTAAGGGTTTTCACCCCAAGTTTTTCAAGTTCTTCCTTAATCGTCGCGATCAGTAGGCGTTGCCGAATAATGGTCTTTTCTAAGTCCATATCAAAATGTTCAACAATAAAGTGCAGCATATCTTCGCTATAAATCCAGTCCTTCGCCAAAACATCTTCTATATCCACCATCTCATTCTGCTCTACACGGCACGAGCCTCGGAATACACTTATGCTATCTCCCATCAATCCAAAATTTTTATAGGCAAATAAGGATTGAAGCTGACTGCCATCATAGTGAAGTGATTTAGGTTGTATGAAATAGTTCATAACACTTTCCTCTTTTCTGAGTCTCCGTGGGATTTTAAAATAATTCTCTTATTAATCCGTGTGCATCGTTGTAAACTAGCCCACGTTTTAGTCGTTGACAGCTTTCACACTGCCCACAAACTCTATCCCCACTCTCATAACAACTCCATATATGCTCAAAAGGGACATGCAAGCGCAGCCCTTCTCTAACAATCTCTTTTTTTGAGTAAATTGAAGTGGGACTTACGACAATCACATTATTTTGAGTCGAAAACGTGAAACATCGGTTCATCGCATCCATAAATTCCTGTGAGTTATCAGGAAAGGTCGCTGCTTCTTCGTTGTTGAAACCTGTAATCAAAACCGAGCCTTCACCCATATTTTCGGCGAAAACAGCCGCAATATTCAGAAATAAGCCATTGCGATTGGGAACCCATACTTGACGGGCACTTTCTAGCGCCTGCCCTTGAAGATCGTCTAGCTCATGACCTTCCACACGCGGCAATGCCTTAGAACGATTAACCAGGGCGGAATGAGTCTGTTCCTGTAGGAAAGGTATAGAAACAATCTGATGTCGAATGTCATAGAACTCGGCAATGCTTTGGGCTGCAGCAAGTTCGTTCCTGCTGGCCCTTTGTCCGTAATCAAAGGTAAGGGCTAAATCAAGACTATTTTTTTCTAAATATAGTGCTAAGGCAACTGTTGAGTCTAGACCGCCCGAAAGTAAAACGACTCCAGCCATTTTATTGATCCTCCTTAAAAATGGCCCATGTGTCTGGAGATTCGAAGACTTTCACCCATGCTAAGCGCTTTTCTCCAAGCATTAAATCCCTCTTGAATTCCAAAAACAAAAAGCGAGCTAGGTTCTCAGCTGTTGGATTTAGACCTTTTGAACTAAAAGTAGGTAGGTCGTTTAACAAACTATGATCCAGCAGCTTTAATGCCTTTCGTATACTCTGCTTAACGTCTTTAAAATCTATCAACATTCCTAAATCATTTAATTGTTGACCTTCAATGCAAACTTCGACATCCCACCGATGACCATGCAAGTTGGCACAATCACCCTCATAATTACGGATAAAATGAGCCGCATCGAAATGCGCCCGAACACACACCTGAAACATTTTACGCTCCTTATTAGACAAATTACATTTTATTTTAACATTATTATTTACAAAAGAAAATGAAATATCAAAAAATCTAAGCTTTATTAGGTGGCTAAAGAAATTTCCTAGGTCAAAAATTCGATCGTGACGAATCTGTTGTATTGCTCTTGAGAAACTTTGTAACTCCTGTATTTGTTTAGTATGACGAAAAGGAGAAGGGTTTTTCCCTTCTCCTTTAAGCAAGATTCAATGACTTATTAAAACAGTCAATTGCAACATCCGATTGATCGATTTGGTCATATATATTTCCTAGCAAGGCCCAACCGGCCGAATGGTTTGGATCAATTTTTATAAGTTGGTTCAGTGAATCTATACCTTCCTGCCAATTTCCTTTGCGTGTAAGGCAAACACTTAAATTATATAAAATCAATGGATGATTGGGTGTCAACTCTAAGGCATTACGATAATACTCTGCGGCTTTTCTTGTCCGTCCCTGATGTACCAAAGTAAAGGCTAAATTATTGAGTAAGATTGGATCGTTTGGATAGATATTTTTTGCCCGTTCCAGCAAAGTCAAAGCTTCTTGAGAACGACCCTGGTTTTGGTAAACTGCTGCAAGATTACTCAAGCTATCATAATGATCTGGTTCATATTTTAACATATATTTGTAATACTGAATTCCTTTTTTTGTTTCTCCATTCTGGATATAACAATATGCCAATCTAGCAGCTAAGTCTGGAGCTCCTCCGTAGCGAAGTGCTTTTTCATAACTATTACAAGCGTCTATTAACTGTTCTAAAAGCAGATGCATTTCAGCCTTCATTTCCCAATATAGTGATTCGCGAGGCCGCAATTGGCAACATCCCTGAAAACATCTTAACGCTTCAAGATATTCCTCATGATAAGCGTATATCATCCCCAATCGATAATTCGTTTCTGCATTTTGAGGAGCTGCTCTCATTGAATTATCTAATGCCTTAATTGCCTCACGCCAATCACCCAGTTCTAAATAACAGTCCGCAAGCAAGTCCCAATATCTTGCATCCTGTGGCTTTGTTTGAAGTGCTTGTTCAATCTTTTCTTTCGCCTGTGGAATGAGAGCTTGTCCAAGATAACACCTTGAAAGTAGATAACAGATTTCCGGTAAATCCTCCTTGGGATCACTTTCGAGGCGT
>JADQBO010000419.1 GCA_016278585.1 Desulfosporosinus sp. | reverse complement strand
CGTTTTGATGATAGAGTAACAGGACTTCTGAGCAAGTTTGCAGCGAAGGCTAAAATTGTGCATTTTGACATCGATCCAGCTGAAATCAACAAAAACGTTTTAACACACATCCGGGTAGTGGGAGATATGAGATGGTCTATTCCGGCTCTATCCCAACAAGTTAAGAATGTTTCTCAAGAGCTAATAGAACAAGTTCGACCTTGGCTAGAGAGAGTGCGTTGTTGGCATCGAGAAAAGCCTTTAACTTATGAGTCAGGTACAGACCTAGTTATGCCACAAGCGGTTGTTGAAAAAGTTAGCCAGTTGACCCAAGGGGATGCTGTCATTGTTACGGATGTAGGGCAACATCAGATGTGGGTTGCCCAATTTTACAGTTTTAAAAACCCACGTTCATTACTTACGTCAGGGGGGCTTGGGACGATGGGCTATGGACTACCTGCTGCCTTAGGCGCCCAATGCGGGCTACCGGACAGATCGGTTATTCTCTTTGTCGGTGATGGTGGGATCATGATGAATTGCCAGGAGCTAGCAGTTGCTGCAGAGTATAATTTCCCGGTTAAAGTGCTTATCCTTAATAATCAGTGTTTAGGTATGGTTGCTCAGTGGCAGAGAATGTTTTACGGTGGGCGCTATTCTCATACAAGTCTGAAGGAGTCAGCGACTGATTTTGTAAAATTGGCTGAAGCTATGGGGGTTGCTGGCTTAAGAGTGACTAAGCCTGAGGAACTAGGAAGGGTACTTGAACAAGCGTTAGCTATTCCTGGTCCAGTGGTTGTAGATATTCGGATCCCAGAAGCACTGGACGTATTGCCTATGGTTCCAGCGGGGGCATGTTTGGATCAGATGATGATGGGAGGACTAGAGGGATGAAACATACGCTCGCTGTATTAGTGGAGAATAAACCAGGAGTTTTAACTCATATTTCTGGACTTATTAGTCGCCGGGCCTTTAATATCGAAAGTATTGCCGCTGGGTATACTGAAGAACCCGATACAACCAGGATTACAATTGTGGTTGAGGGAAATGAAATTGAGCAGGAACAGGTTGTCAATCAGTTGTCAAAACTTGTGAATGTCATAAAAATAAGTGATCTTACGGCAGTAGAGTCGATTCGGCGTGAGTTAGCCTTAATTAAGGTTAAAGCAAGTAAGGCCACTCGATCGGATATTATTAATATTGTCGAGATTTTTCGTGCAAGTATTGTGGATGTTAACAAGGAGACAATGGTGATTGAGCTATCTGGAGATGAAACAAAGATTGATGCTTTATGTCAAGTGTTAAACGACGATCATGAAATTATCGAAATCGTACGAACGGGTAAAATTGCTCTCTCACGGGGGCCTATTCCGGCAAAAGATCAGGAAACGAACAACAAGTAAACGAACAAGGTGTTTCGCAGGTTAATGCGAAACACCTTGTTCGTTTATCCACGGATATAAGATTTAATCGAATTGATTGATTAGGCTTCTGGTAGGGGGTTTTTATAATAGTTATATATACCGAGAAAGACGGCAGAGGCAACATTCTTATGGAAGATGGGGTTTTGCAATCTGGCTTCTTCATAGGGATTGGAAATAAAGGCTGTTTCAAGCAACATAGAGGGCATTGTTGTATTGTGTAAAACATAAAAACGAGCTTGTTTAAGTCCACGGTTGTAGGTTTTAACTGTGTCGATCATAGCCGATTGAATGCTGCTGGCAAGATGCTGACTTTCATAGTTTCTGGGATTATCCTCGGAGTAATAGGTTGAAGTGCCTTGAATAGTAGTTTTAAGACTCGCATCATTATGGATGCTTATAAATAAGTCGGCCTTCGATTGGTTAGCTAAGGCCACCCGTGTTTGGAGGTCTTCAATTTCAGAATAGTTTACACTAGGAGAGGCATCCGTATCTCGAGTTAGGATGACCCTTGCACCTGCCTGCTTCAAGGTGTCCCTTAAGGCAAGGGCTATGGCTAAGTTGTTATTCTTTTCATAAGTTGTAGAAGGACCACTTGCCCCCTTGTCTGGTCCTCCATGTCCAGGGTCAAGCATAATCGTTTTACCGGATAAGGCGTTGGTGGGGATTTCTTCGAAAGGATTGATGAGTACCTCTTTAGAAGGATCATAAGTTGTTAAGGGAGGTGGATCAGCGGGAACGTCAACAGGAGGTGTAACATCGTCTCCTGAGGAGGGCGGCGGATCTGGTTTTTTTAGTTCTGAGGGGAGAGGGGGGAAGTCTCTAAGATTTTCCTTATAGTTTGAAGAAGCTGTTCCCTCAATAATTGTTTGCGAAGTAGAACTAATAATACCCGTTCCGCCTAAAATATAAACTAGACCATTTACGCTTAAATCGATGGTCGGTTTAGAATGGGAATTAGAAGTCTCGTTGTTGGTTGTGGAAAGTATTACATAATCCCTTGAAACCCAACCCGTTTTCTCTTGATAGGTGGTTTTGTACCAAGGGCCTTGCTGAGCAATAAGCTCAACTGACGTATCTTTTGGTATCGTGGCAAGCATGCTCCCGGTGGAGGAAGGAGTTTCTCTAAGGTTTAGGCCTCCAGAGGCGTTGGTGATGCCTTTTTTTGCAGTCAAGGTTACATAATCAGCAGAAACCCAACCTGTTTTGGCTTGATAGGTTGTCTTGTACCATTGCTCCTGCCTATCGATTAGGTCAATTATCGTCCCTTCTGGAATTGTGCTAAGCACATTTCCGATGGAAGAGGGGGTTTCCCTAAGGTTCAAGGCTCCGGATGCAGAAATTTTCCCTTGTATAAGAGGATTCTGAGTATTCTGAGTATTGTCATTTGTGGTTGGGGCTGGGGGTTCAATTTTCATATGCGCACGCATAATGCTATAAACTGAGGATGGAATATCTTCCTTTTCCGTAAGTAACAGGGGCGCCTTAAATTTAGAGGCAATTACAGTGCCTGCGACAGCGTCAGGAAATGTGATGCCAGAGGCTAGAAAAAGATCATTGGACTGATAAGTTTCTTTCATAAATGAAACGACTTTAGCGTTCGTTTCGTAACGGTCATAGCCGCCTAAACGAGTTTCTATAGTAAACTTATTTTTTGTCAATTCTGTGGAAGGAATGACCACTTCCCCCCCGATTACGATTAAATGCTGAGGGGCAGTTTCTTGATAGTATTGAATGACAGAATCGGGAAGTTTAGTTGAGGTAAGAACGAGGGGGATCTGTTTGATACCGGCAAAGGTTGCGGCTGATAAAGCATCCGGAAAATCATCACCGTTGGCAAGAATCAGTGAATCACTAGATAATTTTTTGGCCAGTAGAACGGATGTTTCATAACGATCAAATCCACCAATTCTCTCCCATTCCAGCAATAATTGATCAAGCTCAGCTTCAATAGCAGGCTGTAAGCGAGCAGTACCCCCTAACAAAATAACTTTTTGAGGGGCTAAGCGCTGCAGTTCTTTAATAACGCGCGGATCAATGGATTCTCCTTTTGTAAGCAGAATAGGAGCATTTAAGCTAACGGCAAAAGGGGTTGCTGCAATAGAATCTGGATAATCGTTGTACTCACATAAAATAACTGTTTGAGCTGAGTCCCATCCTTTTCCCGATATTTTAAGAGCTGTTTCAACCCTATCTTGTCCGGCAATACGCTCAGTTGTGTAGGCCAAGGGGCTTGCTTGGGTTATATAAGGCATGCATAAAGTAAATGCAAGCGTAGTCATGACAGATAAAACTAGCTTTTTCAGAAGGTCCACCCTTTCTTCATCAAGTTATGTCGATTATACCATAAAAACCATTAGTATTTGATAAAATTCGAGTAAGATCTTTATAAAAGGGACTAAAGTCTTAGGACGTGATAAAAACAGTAAGCGTAGGCTGCAGCCCGTTCTTACTGTTTCGAAATTGGTAATATATTTTTATAGGACTATACTAGAAAAGAATGCAAACTTCGTAGAAAAAGCACTTACAGTTTAACTAGCTGTCTTAAATCTGACAAAAATTGTTGTTCCCTTAGAACTCGTGTCGACTTCAATCCTAGCGTTATTTCGTTCGGCGATGCTATAACAAGTCGCTAAACCAAGCCCAGTTCCTTTTTCCTTAGTGGTCAAGAAGGGAGTCCCGATTTTATCGAGAACCTCTGGGTTAAAACCCGTACCTTGATCTTTAATCGATAAGACAGTTTCTTCGCCGTCAGTAAAGGTTTTAATTGTAACTTGACCTCCTTTTTCCATGGCTTCCATCCCGTTTCTTACTAAGTTAAGAATAAGTTGATGAATTTCATTTTTGTCAATTTTTAGATCCATAATAGGTTGTCTCACCCAAAGAATACAGTTTTCGGCATTTAAGGCATCGGCTTGAAGTAACGGATAGAGATCATCAATAATCTTGTTTAAATTTTGGACTTGAACATTAGAGGGTTTGTTGCTTGATAAGGATAAAAAATCCGTTATGATCGAATTGGCTCGGTCAAGTTCTTCAATCATTATTGAAAAATAGTCTTGATACTTAACACATTCCTTTTTTTCACCTAAAATTTGAAGGAACCCACGAACTGTGGTCATCGGGTTGCGTACTTCATGTCCGATACCTGCCGCCATTTGACCGATAAGATTTAGCCTATCGAGTCGAAGTAGTTCATTTTCATTGCGTATTTGGTCCGTTATATCGATCATAGCCATCAGAATGCAAGGTTCTCCTTGGAGTGTGATTAATTGGGTAGAGAACAAGCCCTCTCGTAATAATCCATTATTGGTTTGAAACAAGTATTTTTGATTTTGGCAAATTTTATTTTCAGATACAAATTCTATTTGTTTTTTTTTGACAGTGTCAAGGGGATAGAATTTTAAATCAACCACCGTTCTTCCAATAACTTCCTCCCGGGTATACCCTGTTGTTTGAAGCCACATGTCATTGACATCAATGAACCGACTATCCTTGATCGTTAAAATTGTTTTTGAGACTGGGCTATATTGAAATACTTTATGAAATTGTTCTTCTGAGCGCTGAAGCCTTTCATAGGGGAAAACTAGGTGACTCTCAAAAATTGCCCGCATAAAAAAGTAGTAATAAACAATTTTTAGAACATGACCAAGTACATTATAGAAATCGGTGATGGTCGAAAAAACCGTAAAACATAATTCAGCAGGAATAGCAAGTAGAACTGCAAGTAATAAGTACTCCTTAACAATGATAGTTTCTCGAAGATACCCCTTTAATAATCTATAAATGAATAAAACAAACACAGAAATTATCAAATACTCTACAATTATCTTAGTGGGTGTTAGGCCTTGGGGGGTTAGTAGTATTGGAAATACATCAGGGGTATATAGAAACATGATTCCTATTAAAACTGAAAGATAAATAGTCATAGCAAGCCCTGTAAACCGTCCTATGGATCGACTTATTAAGGTTGTGCTTAAAAGTAAAAAGAGTGCCTCAAAAAAACGACCTGCTAACCAATACCTAGTCGATAGATCGTAGTAACCATGGGGGTATAATCCTAGACCTTGCCAAAAAAAGATATGTAAAACATCCAATATTCCAACTCCTAGGAAACCAAATCCTAGGATTAAATGAACGTTATGGATTTTACTTACGTACCAAACGATAAAAAATGATGATAGGGCAATTAAAATGCAGAAAAGCTCGAAACCGGTATGAAGAATTTTATAGGACGTCCCCCATATTGGTGAAATTAGATACGAAGTGAGGACAGACAACAACAATACGGATATAAACCTTATTAATATTCGAGAAGTCATTTGATCATTGAATTTATGAACCATTGCTATCAAATAAACCTCAAATCCTTTCAGAAAAATAAATACCTAAATAATATAATAATTATTCTTTCTATGTGAAGATACTCCTCTATTCTTATTTGTATACTATTCGATGGCTTGTCTATTGATATTACATGCATAAACAAGCATCGACATCAAACTTACACACATTTGGATTATTCTGCAATAATTTGCATATAAAAACTTCATTGTAAGATCTTTTTAGAAAAAGGGACTAATAGTCTTAGGACGTAAAAAGCAGTAAGATAATTCAAAGTTCCGTATGACTTTATATGCAACAAAAAAGCTGCCAGCTTCAGATGAAACAAGTATCATAATAGTTTTAACTAGTAGTTTTAACCTAAATTTATCAGCTTAGAGTTGAATATAAAAAAAATTAATTATTTGCAGGAAATATGAATTCAACGTCGAAACAATTAAAAAACAACCCAATAGTTATACCACGGGTTGGTCAACAACGATTACAGGTGCCCCGTTGGGGGAGAATAGGGAATCAGGTATTAATCCTGAGCGGACCCACCACTGTAAAAAGGGAGTCCCGTACACTGCCACTGGTTTCGGCTGGGAAGGCGTACGGTGATAATGAACTTTGAGCCAGAAGACCTGCCTGTAATATGGAGATAAGCCTGCTTTGACCAGGCTTTTGGTGGACGATGGTAAAGCCCCCAGTCTATGTGACTGTGGGCTTTTTTGTCGTCCTTTTCGTATTAGACGTCCCTGCTGTATATGATAGTTTCAAAAGTATGGAACAATTTAAGAAACTGAAGTTTGGAGGTTTTATCAATTGATAAAATAGATCATCGAATGTCAGGTAGGCATGTATTATTTACAAAAGTGCAAACGCTGAGCTTTCCGGAGGCGACGGGACCGACTCTTCTAGAGATTAATCTGCAGGTTAATCACGGGGAATTCATCTTAATAACAGGTCCGACTGCTGCTGGTAAGTCTGTTCTTTGTCATCTGTTGTCTGGGACAATCCCACTGTTTCATTCAGCAAGGATACAAGGAGTTACAGAACTATTTGGACAGGTTACAGATAATTTGACACTACCTGAGGTTATTAAGTATTTAGGATATATGCAGCAGGATATTTCAAGTCAGAGTTTCAATATCACTGTCGAGGAAGATGTCTCTTTTGGGTTAGGAAACTTAGCTCGCCCTGTGTTAGAAATTCGTAGTCAAGTACAAAAGGCGTTAGCTACAGTTGGATTGATTGGTTATGAGCAAAGAGGTCCGGAAACATTATCTGGTGGTGAGGCTCAGCGAGCTATCTTGGCAAGTATTCTTGCCCTAGACCCTCCTTTGATGATCCTGGATCAACCAACTTCAGAAATGGATCCGTGGAACCGCGAAAAAGTTTGGGAAGTGCTAGCAGATCTTAATCGGAAGGGTAAAACGATTATCATCGTGGAAAATGAGATTGAAGCGCTCTTACCTTCCGTTTCCAGAGTGCTTGTTATGAATGCCGGGCAGATTGTTGAGGATGTCTTGATTACTCCAGAAGTTAAAAATGATTGGCTTAGGCGATTAAAACCGCGAGGGGACAGAAGTAGTAGATTAAAGTCTGTGCACTCGATTGAATCATTAGAAATTGACAAACCAGCTGCGGTGAAATTTAGCGCCTGTCAGTATACATATTCCCAAGAAATTATGGGCTTAAGTGAGATTGACCTTGAGATCTGGGCAGGGGAATTTGTTGCCATCGTTGGTCCCAATGGTTCAGGTAAAACTACATTAGCTAAACACATTAATGGTTTGTTGAGGCCTACTACTGGGCAGGTAACCATTAACGGTGAGGATACTAGCAAGCGGAAAGTCGAAATATTGGCGCGGGAAGTAGGTTTTCTCTTTCAAAATCCTGATTATCAGATTTTCTCAGTTAATGTTCTAAATGAGGTCGGGTTTAGCTTAAAAGTGCGGGGTTTAAAGCGAGCTGAGATTGAAGTTAGAGCTGAAAAGGTTTTAAAGCAAGTTGGGTTATGGAGTTTACGTCACGAGCATCCCTATAGGTTAAGTCTCGGTCAGAGGCAATTACTTGCCATAGCCTCAATCCTCATAAGTGAGCCTCCAATTGTTGTAGCAGATGAGCCCACTACGGGCCTGGATCATCAGGAGGCCGAAAAAGTAATGGAGCTACTGAAAGAGGTTCATAAACAGGGAAGAACAGTGATTTTGATTACTCATAATATTGAACTGGTCTGCCGTTATGCATCCCGCTGTATTGTTATGCAACAGGGGGAAATTAAGGCAGACATCAAGGAGGGCGAAGTGGCTTTGAAAGTAAGGCAATACTGGGGTCATTGAAGTAAGATTGTAAAGGAGGGTATATTGCTTGGCTCTTTTTAATCCCTATCGCGCTAACGGTACATGGATCTCCAATTTAGACCCGCGTACTAAATTAATGTGGTTAGTGCTAATTATGGCTGTAACGTTTTTAGCCAAGTATGCATGGCAGCTACTCATGATTCTCAGTTTTGTACTCCTCGTGTTTAGGCTCGGTAAGCTGGAAGGAAGACAACTTAGACTTAGCTTCTTAGCGCTATTGATTATGGCAACCCAAATTATGATTTTTCAACTCCTGTTTCGTCAGAGTGGAGACTATTTGTACCTAACTACTTGGTTAAAAATTGATCGATTAGGTGCACTTATCGGAGTAATAGCTTCACTACGCCTAGCCTGTCTTGTCTTATCTTCAATGGTTTTTTTTCAATTGACTCATCCTACAGATTTAACCTTATTAGTGATGAAAGGAGGGGTGAATTATCGATATGCGATGCTGATTGGATTAGCCGTACGATTCTTGCCTCTTATGGAAAGAGAGTTAGGCGTTATTTATGAAGCCCAGCAAGTTCGAGGCCTACCCATGAGTAGCGCTTGGCAAAAACTAAAGGGCTTGATACCAGTATCTTTACCGTTTTTGTTCAGAGCTTTTAAGCGTTCCCAGGCCACGGCACTAGCGATGGAATTGCAGGGGTTTGGGCTTTATAAGCATCGTACGTTTTTGCGTTCCTTACAGATGAATCGAATAGATTTCTTGCTTATCACGTGCTTTAGTGCAACCCTAATATCAACCATTCTATGGTCAATCCGCGTGTAATGGCGACGGTCCTTTTAACACAAAAGTAAAGCAAAGAAGGCGGATGCGTGTAATGGGGACGGTCCTTTTAACACAAAAGCAAAGCAAAGCAAAGAAGGCGGACGTAACAGTGTTTTAATTAAATAAGAAGGTTCAAATAAACTATAGAAAATTTTAAAGAATTAAAAAGGAGTTGAATTTATCATGCGCACAGCAACTAACTACGATTCATTAACAAAGGGACAGTTATGGCGTACAGATACAAAGTCGTTAGTGGGTGGCGTTGTCATGGGGGTCGCTTTTATGCTCATACAACAAATCTCCGGACGCATTGATCTCGTCTTATCTCCGGCACTTTTTTTAATTTCGGGAATTACCTGGGCTACCTTTACAGGGGTAATATCTATGATTTTCAAGCAACCAGCCGGAATCATTATGGGTGAAACTCAGGGGGCTATAGCGGTGGCCACTGGATTATCACCGGTTGCTCTTTTCTTCTTACCCGCCAATGGTTTAGGTTCCTTAGCCTTTTCTCTGGTCGCTTGGAAGCTGACTATGAATAAATGGAGTCACTTTTTCTTAGCACAGGTGGTTACGAACGTTGTAGGGAATATCTGTGTTGGGATGGGACTCTATTATGTTTTAAAATTACCCCTTAATGTGGTTTTAGTTTCATCGGTCATTACCGCTGGGGTAGGTACGATTGGTGGTACGATCCTCACGAAACTGATTGTCGATGGTTTACGTAAAAGTGGCTTAACCCAATAAGGGGACTTTGTTTCAAAGTAAGGAGCTATTGCCCGTTCAAAAACTAAAGTGGTCATATTAGCAAAGTTCCCTTAGTTCTATCTAAGATCTGCTTTTATACAAATGAAGCTTAGTAAAAAGTTTGAGGAGGCGTGAATGTTGGAGCAAGATTTGAGGTCGTTTATTGAACGAGTTAAGCGGCAAAATCCTTTGGAGGTTGTCCGTATTCATGAGGAGATCGATCCGAAGTATGAAATTAGTACACTAATCATGGAATTAGAAAAGGCGCGACGCTATCCACTAACCATTTTTGAGAATGTTAAGGGCCACGATATTTCGGTTGCCACAAATGTTTTGGCCCCTCGTGAACGTTTGGCCTTAGCAATGGATGTTCATCCTAAGGATCTTGCAGCTGAATTTTCCAAGAGAATTAATCAGCGGATCGAACCAGTGGAGGTGAAGGAAGCGCCGTTTCGGGAGAACGTATTTATAGGCTCGGAGGTTGATCTGTATAAACTGCCTATTTTAACGCACTTTCCCATTGATGCCGGACCCTATATTACCGCGGGGTTAGTCATCGCTAAAGACCCAGTGACAGGCGCTGACACGGCTGGTTATCACCGGATGCAGTTAAAAGGGAAGGATAAGTTAGGCATCAGTCTCCACTCTCGCCAACGTTTATGGGAGTATTTCCGCCGTTCCGAAGAACTTGGCAAATCACTCGAAGCGACGATTGTGCTTGGTATTCACCCTAATATTTCGATGGGGTCAATGGCCTTAATTCCCTATGATCTCGGGAAGTTTGCAGCGATGGGAGGATTATTTGGAGCGCCTCTTGAGGTAGCGCATTGCAAGACAGTCGGTCTGACAGTTCCGGCCCATGCTGAGGTGGTCATTGAAGGGGAAATCGTGGCTGGTGAAAGAGAGTCTGAAGGTCCTTTTGCAGAGTTTACTAATTATGCATGTTATCGCAGCACGGAAAACGTGTTTAAGGTTAAGGGGATTCAGTACCGTACTAAGCCCCTATTCCAGGATATTACACCGGGGATGAGTTCAGAGCATATTACGATTGTAGCAGTACAGCGAGAAGGGGATGTACTGAACGCGTTGAATAGAACCCTTCCCAATGTCAAGAGTGTTCATGCTCCTATCTCTGCCTGTGGGTTGTTTCACTGTTACATTTCCATGAAAAAGATTGCGGAGGGGCAGGCTCAGCAGGCTATCTTTACCGCTTTTTCGGTGGATCATAATCTTAAAATGGTGATTGTAGTCGATGAAGATGTGGATGTGTTTGATGAACGACAGGTATTGTGGGCTATGGCGACCAGACTACAAGCAGATAAGGGAGTGACCATTGTACCGCAACATATGGGTATGGGGTGTACCTTAGATCCCTCGAGCGATAATTCAAGTCGCACTGCTAAGATGGGGATTGATGCAACTAAACCACTGGAGGGATTTGCACCTACTGTGGAAATGTCAGTGGAGGTACAACAGCAGATCCGTCGTTTCATGGGATCTTTTGGACTGTGAGGAGGAGGGCTACTATGTACGGAATTGCAGTTGACGTAGGAGGAACGTTTGTAGATTTTATTGTTCGAGATCAACAGGGACGCTCCTTTGCGGCGAAAGTCCCTTCTAGTATAGAAGATCCGCTGACCCCGATTTTGAGGGGCTTGACTGATTTGGCGCTACAGTTAAACCTATCTCTCGAAGAATTTCTTGGGCGAACGAACAAATTTGTTCATGGGACTACTGTTGGAATTAACGCCTTGCTACAGGGTCGAGGAGCAAAAACGGCACTAATAACGACTGAGGGCTTTCGTGATGCTCTAGAATTACGTCGTTCCCGTTTGGTCGAGCAATGGGATTTTCGCTTTGCTTTACCGCCGGTTTTAGTTCCTCGTTATTTGCGTATTGGTTTACGGGAACGCGTAGATTACCGAGGAGTGTCGATCAAAGCAGTGGATAGGGCACAAATAAAGGAAATTGCTGAGTTTTTACGTCAAGAAGGGGTAGAATCCGTAGCGGTTTGTTTGCTCTTTGCCTGTCGTAATCCAGAGCATGAAGTAGAGTTTAAAGAGTGTTTGCAAGCGCTATTACCTGAAGTTTTTATTAGTCTTTCCTCTGAACTCTCTACCCAAGTAGGGGAATACGAACGGACCTCTACAACGGTGTTAAATGCACGTTTAAGCCCTATCTTAAGTGATTATTTAGAAGTTCTTAGGGTTAATTTACATGATAATGGTCTAAATGTACCCATATCGATAGCTCAAAATAATGGCGGGTTAACTGATTTAATCCAAGCTAGTAAGTGTGCTGTCCACACTCTTTTTTCTGGTCCGGCAGGAGGGGTAAGAGG
>JADQBO010000042.1 GCA_016278585.1 Desulfosporosinus sp. | reverse complement strand
GGTGAAAAGGAAGAGTTTTTATCCGTAAAGATTGAAGCACCGCCAGAATCCTTTCATAGAATTATTGAAATGCGGTATGTCAAAACAGGCCCTTGTGCTCCTCTGGTTCAAACAGCGGCCCATGATGCTTATAAGCGATTGATCGAACCGTCTATTGAACGGGAAGTACGAGCTGAGCTTTCTGCTCAAGGGGAAGAACAAGCTATCAAAGTTTTTGCAACTAATCTGCGCCAGCTTTTACTCCAACCGCCAGTCCGTGGAAAAATGGTTCTAGGACTTGACCCTGGATTTCGGACAGGGTGTAAGTGGGCTATTGTGGATGAGACTGGAAAGCTACATCAAGTGGGTGTAATTTATCCGCACACGGGAAAGGGCAAACGAGAAGAGGCAAAAACACTGTTGAGGAAGGCCATTCAAGAGTTTGATGTCAATCTAATTGCAATTGGAAATGGTACAGCCTCTAGGGAAACAGAGGAGGTTGTAGCGGAAATGATTCAGGAAGATGGCATTGCTGCTGAATTCACCTTAGTGAGTGAAGCTGGAGCATCCGTGTATTCGGCTTCGAAATTAGCAGGAGAAGAGTTTCCAGATTTTGATCTTTCTTTACGGAGTGCGGTATCCATTGCCAGAAGGCTTCAAGATCCCTTAGCAGAATTGGTAAAGATAGAACCGAAAGCGGTCGGCGTGGGACAATATCAGCATGATGTTCAGCCTAAACGCTTGGAGGAATCCCTACACGGGGTCGTAGAATCTTGTGTAAATGTCGTGGGCGTTGACTTAAATACTGCCTCAGCGTCTTTGCTGCAATACGTGGCTGGGCTAAAGCCAGCGGTCGCTAAAAATATTGTCGCTTGGCGAGAAGAACATGGGAAATTTAACCGGCGTGACCAGCTTAAGAAAATACCGCGACTTGGGGCGCAAACCTATATTCAGTGTGCCGGATTTATTCGACTGCCGGATGGGGTTAATCCCTTGGAAAACACGCCTGTTCATCCGGAATCCTATCAGTTAGCTGAAGATATCTTGAAAAGAATTGGGCATACCTCTGCCGATTTGCGAAAGCGCCTCACTGAAGTCCGAACTAAACTTTTCGTTCTAGATCCACAAGAGCTTGCTGAAGAGTTTAGTGCAGGAGTACCGACTGTACGCGATATTTTAGATGCCCTGCAAAGACCCGGTAGAGATCCCCGAGAGGACTTGCCGCGACCGTTACTTCGAAGGGATGTTACTCATATGGAGGATCTCAGCGAAGGGATGGTGCTAGAGGGAACCGTACGTAATGTCGTGGACTTTGGGGCATTTGTAGATATCGGGGTAAAGCAGGATGGGTTGGTTCATATTTCCCAGTTGTGTGATAAATTTATAAAACACCCCATGGAAGCAGTTGCCGTGGGTGATATTGTTAAGGTGCGCGTGATCGGACTCGATAAGGCGAGAGACCGAGTGAGTCTATCCATGCGGGATCTTACAACTAATATCACCGCCTGATCTCTCAAGGGTTTTATGCTGCGAACGTTCGGGGATAACCATAACCATTAGAGTCTGATATAATCATGAAATGAGCTTAAACATATGAAGGATTTATTATTGGAGAAAAAGGTGAACCGACGAATGAAAAAACTTTTTATTAAGAACGGTCAGATAAAAACAATGACCGGACGTGAATTTTTAGGAAATATCTTGATTGAGGGGACGAAAATAACGGCTCTCATAGAAACTTCAGATGTAGAAATACCTGAAGACGCTGAGGTGATTGATGCCTTGGGGTGCATAGTGCTGCCGGGATTTATTGACGCCCATTGTCATGTAGGGATTGGAGAAGAGATTTATCGGTGGGAAGGAGAAGACTTTAACGAAATGACAGACCCTGTGACACCTGACATGCGGGCCATTGATGGAATCAACCCAGAAGATGAGGGGTTTCGTGACGCTCGTTTGGGTGGGGTGACAGCCGTGTTCACCGTTCCCGGGAGTGCGAATGTGATTGGGGGAACTGGGGTTGTCTTGAAGACGGCGGGTAAAATTGTCGATAAAATGATTGTTCGCGATCCAGCTGGTATGAAGGTGGCGTTTGGGGAAAACCCTAAAATGGTTTACGGTGAACAAAAGAAAATGCCCATGACTCGAATGGGAACTGCAGCTCTTCTGCGTCAGTCCTTAGTGGATGCTCAGACCTATAAGGATAAATTAGAACAAGGGAAAACAGATCCCGATAAACTTCCGGAGAGGGATCTAGGCCTAGAAGTCCTGGTAAAGGTGATTAACCGTGAAATTCCTTTGAGAGCCCATGCCCATCGTGCTGATGATATTATGACCGCAACTCGTATTGCTCGAGAATTTAACGTGGATTTAGTGATAGAACATTGTACGGAAGGGCATAAAATTGCGGAGGAACTGGCCGAATTGGGTTATCCAGCTGTGGTAGGCCCTTTACTTACCAATCGTGCAAAAGTTGAACTCAAGGATAAATCCTTCAAAACTCCTGGTGTTTTAGCCAAAGCAGGAGTGAAAGTAGGAATCATGACCGACCATTCTGTTACCCCAATTGAACAACTTCCGCTTTGTGCAGCCTTAGCATGCAAAGCAGGGATGGACATAGAGGATGCTTTACGGGCCATTACAATTAATCCGGCAGAAATCCTGGGTGTGTCCGATCGCCTAGGGTCTCTAGAAGTTGGAAAAGATGCCGATATTGTCATATGGACGGAACATCCCTTTATAATCACCGCCATCCCGCTGTACGTAATTATTGACGGACAGATCGTCAAACCAGAATCGAGAGAAAGCGAATAGACTAATAAGTTACTAAAGTTTGGGGGAAGTATGTCTTTGGATACAATAATAGTAGGGTTGTATCAGGAGGGATAGAATGGATTATAGAGTTACGAGTACCACGGTTGAACAAACCCGTGAGTTGGGAAAGCAACTGAGTGAGCGTTTGCAGGGTGGAGATGTCGTTACGCTAATGGGGGATTTAGGGGCCGGGAAAACGGCTTTTGCCCAAGGAATTGGCGAGGGCTTAGGTGTTACTAGCTCTATGACAAGCCCAACCTTTACTTTAATACATGAATACAAGGTCCTTATACAGGGAACTAAAATTCGTTTAATTCACATGGATCTTTACCGATTGCGATTCCCGGAAGAGGCGGAAGTAATAGGGATTGAAGATGCGTTCGTGGAAGATGCGGTTTGTCTTATTGAATGGCCTGAAATTGCAGTGGATTATTTGCCAGATGACCGTTTAGATGTTGAACTTCATGGAAGTGGAGAAATGCCCCGCGAGATTATCTTTCATGCTAGAGATTCTAGTTGGGAGCAGCGCTTAAACTTCCTGGCAAATAACAGGAGGATCTAATGAAATACTTAACAATTGATACAACCACAAAAGTTACGGTAGTGGCTTTAGCTGAAGACGAGAAATTAGTTGGGGAAGGATTTTTACATACCACAAAGACTCATTCAGAGCGAATTATTCCAATGCTTGATCAATTACTCACAGCTGCAGATTGGACACTTCAGGAATTAGATATGCTTGGAGTGGTGCGTGGGCCGGGTTCGTTCACCGGAATTCGGATTGGAATCGCGACTGCTCAGGGATTGGCACAGGTTCTGAATCTCCCGCTAATTGCCGTAGTATCTCTAGATGCCTTGGCTTGGGCTGGTAAGGGAAGAATGGAAGATGTTGTTCCTATTTTGGATGCGCGCAAGAATGAGTGGTATACGGCTCGTTATCGCTGGACGCCAGGGGAAGAGATGGCGGAGTGTTTAACCTCGCCTCAAGCCATGCCGACAGACCAATGGCTGGAATATTTAAGAGGATTAGAGCGTCCTATTTGTTTTGTTGGAGATGCGGTAGGTAAGGCTAAGGAGCGTATAGCGGAAGTTCTGGGCAGACAAGGTGTAATTTTACCAGAGTATGTAAGTTTACCGCGGGGTGCATATGCTGCACAAGCGGTATGGCAGCGATGGCAGCAAACAAGGGAGGGAGAACAGGTTGAGCCCTATTACATCCGCTTTTCTGAAGCAGAGGTCAATTGGGCGAAGAAACAGAAAGCACTAAGGAGCGAGGGACATGAATAATGGGATTGTGCGTCCCATATATATGGATGATCTCGAGGCAATTATGGAAATCGAGATTGCCGCTTTTTCAACGCCTTGGTCGTTGCAAGCCTTTAAAGCGGAGCTTAAAGATAATGAGTATGCCCGTTACGTTTGCTTAGAGCTGGATGGTAAGGTAATTGGGTACATGGGACTATGGTTTATCCTTGATGAGGGCCATATCACCAATGTGGCGATTGCTCCGAATTATCGGGGGCAAAACTGGGGAGAGTTTCTAATGCGTTCCGTCATGAAGAAAATGATGGAGGAGGGTATGGAACGAATGACATTGGAAGTTCGGGCATCGAATAGCCCCGCCCAGTCTTTATATAGTCGATTAGGTTTCTCCATAGCTGGGGTTCGCAAAGGATATTATGCGGATACAGGGGAAGATGCCCTGATTATGTGGGCAGAATTGGGAACCGAGGTGAACAAGACATGACGCCGAGTCAAATGAGTAACGTTGTAATTTTAGGGGTAGAAACGAGCTGTGATGATACTTCTGCAGCTGTATTGCTTAATGGAACGGATTTGCGAAGTCATGTTATATCGTCACAAATAACGACTCATCAGAAGTATGGGGGTGTTGTACCGGAAATTGCCTCCCGTGAACATAGCCTACATTTTCAGCCAGTCGTGCAACAAGCCTTAGATGAGGCAAAAATAACCTTTAGAGATTTGTCAGCGATTGCAGTGACCTATGGCCCAGGGCTGGTTGGATCCTTATTGGTGGGGGTTTCTGGGGCGAAGGCAATGGCGTATGCAGCTGGGGTTCCACTGATAGGCATTAATCACTTGGAAGCTCACATTTATGCCAACTTTTTAGAGCATCAGGATTTACAATTTCCACTCCTAGCCTTGTTAGTTTCGGGAGGACACACTCATCTCATTTTGTTTGAAGCTCACGCACGTTACAAGGTTCTAGGGCATACAAGGGATGATGCAGCGGGTGAAGCGCTGGATAAAGTGGCTAGAACCTTAGGTTTAGCTTACCCAGGAGGCCCTCAGATTCAAAGAGTAGCTCAAGAAGGAGATGCACAAGCGTTTACGTTCCCTCGAGCTATGTTAGAGCCGGATAGTTTGGACTTTAGTTTCAGTGGTATGAAATCTGCGGTTTTAAATACCTTGAATTCTGCCCGCATGCGGGGAGAAATTCTGAGTGTTCCGGACATTGCAGCTTCTTTTCAGCAGGCAGTGGTAGATGTTTTAGTTCGAAAAACCTTAATGGCAATCAAGCGAACTAGAGTCAAGACGTTACTTCTTGCGGGCGGAGTTGCGGCTAATAGCTTGCTGCGCGAATCCTTAGAAGAGACTATGTCTCAGCAAGGTGTCCGCTTAGTTTATCCATCACCCATTTTCTGTACGGACAATGGGGCCATGATTGCGACAGCAGGGTATTATCATTATTTAGTTAAGGACTTTGCCCCTTGGACCCTAAACGCAAACCCAGGACTAAATTTGGGGTAAGATAATGTCTGTAGAAGTGTGTAGAAGGGACGGTTCTTTTAAGGTGTGTAGAAGGGACGGTTCTTTTAACACAATAATTCAGGTGGCTTTATATTCTTTTTTAGGCGGGGGATTTTTTTCCTCGCTTTATTAATCAAAATCTCTTCAAGTATGCTAATAGTTCTGTACTATAAAATAGGGAATCATCTTAATTGTGAACCTGCAGGAAACTTTTGTTCTATTAATGTACCTTCTGACTAAGGTAGGGTAGTTGGCTTAGAAAGATCTTTTCTATTTAGTAAGTCATTTTAGGAGACAAAGGAATCATATGTTCTGTGGATAAGATACATCTGTGGATAATGTGGATAAGTCTGTAGATAAGTTATTAATAGCGGTTTTATAATTCTACCCAAAAATTGCAGGCGTGGGATACTATTATCCACATTGCCCTGTGGATAATGTGGATAACCTTTAAACTAGCCGAGATAATAAGATTCCTTAAGTGGATAACTTTGTGGGTTGAAATATTCAATAAACTATGTAAATAATATTCATAGAGAGATGATATGTTTGGACAAGAAGGATATTGACAAAATATTTCATCTATAATAGAAGGATTTTGCCTTTATTAATCGAATAATTCTAAATGCACGAGATTTTACCGAAAGGGAAGCTCCAAAATGAATGAGGAAAAAAAGAATTTAAAAGCTGAAGTACGCAAATTATGTTTGACTCATCGAGCCGCGTTGGGAGAGGGAGAGAGAAGGTCCAAAAGTTTAATTATTCAGCAAAAACTTCAGGATTTACCAGACTTTCAAAAGGCGCATACAGTGATGTTATTTCTTAACTTTCGCGATGAAGTAGAAACGACGGACTTAGCTGAGGCGATGATAGCGTACAAGAAAAAGCTGATATTACCTCGTTGTGCACCCAAAGGAATACTTCTTCCGCTCAAAGTAAGCAATCTAGCACTGGATCTTGAACCAGGAGCTTGGGGAATTCGCGAACCCAAACTGACGAATGAAGAAGTAAATCCTTTAGAGATTGATTTAGTCGTTGTGCCTGGGGCGGGTTTTGATATGCAAGGGAATCGTTTAGGGTATGGGGGCGGTTATTATGATCGCTTTTTTATGCGGTTAACCCCTTTGACGCCTAGAGTGGCTCTCGGTTTCGAATGTCAAATTATTGGGCAAGTACCAGTCGACAAGCACGATGCGAAAATGACTAAGTTGATAACAGAGAAAATGGTCTATGATTTTTAGAACAATTCAATAGGGGGGATTTTTTTGAGCACCGCGTGTGAGGAGTTAGTAGATCCGAAACAAATTCAGTTGGATCAAATTATTGAAAAGCATCGACATCAGAATGGGCCACTTATCCCGATTTTGCAAGGAGCCCAAGAAGTTTATGGGTATTTGCCAGCCCATGTGCTTAAACACATTAGTAAAGCAATTCGTATGCCGTTAGCGAGAATTTATGGTGTAGTGACGTTTTATGCTCAGTTCCGACTTACGCCAGTAGGAAGAAATCTAATTAATATCTGTTTAGGAACGGCCTGCCATGTTCGTGGAGGAGCCAAGATCGTTGATACCATAGAAAAAGAATTAAAGATTAAGGATGGAGCAACGACCGAAGATGGGCGCTTTACCCTGGAAGTTGTGGCGTGCATTGGAGCCTGTGGTCTTGCGCCAGTAATATCGATTAATAATGAGGTTCATGGACGATTATTACCGGAGAGTATTGCCGGGATATTGGCTAAATACGAGTAGGGGGATAAAGGGATGGCTGAGAACCAACGGATTCTAGTTTGTGCAGGGACGGGGTGTGCCTCTTCGGGAGCACTTCCGATCATCGATATCTTGAAAGAGGAAATCAAGCGGCAAGGACTCGAGGAAACCGTAAGCGTTGTTGGTACTGGATGTCAAGGATTTTGTGAAAAAGGACCAACCCTCGTTATTGAACCCCAGAATATCTTATATACCCGTGTCACAGGAGATGATGTGGCGGAAATTATAGCTGAAGATATTGTAAAAGGGGAACGAGTTGAACGTCTCCTTCTTATCGATCAAACAACGCAAAAGCCAGTAAGTTCAATGGCTGATATTAAGTTTTTTGCCAAGCAACATCGTATTGTTCTTAGTAATTGCGGTGTGATTGATCCTCAAAAGATCGAAGAATACACTAACCGAGAAGGCTATAAAGGTATTCAGAAGGCGCTTAAAGAGATGTCACCCGAAGAGGTTTTGGAAGAAGTCAAGAAATCAGGACTTCGTGGTCGTGGAGGGGCTGGGTTCCCAGCGGGACTAAAGTGGAGTTTCTGTCGTCAAACGCCTAGTGACAAAAAGTATATTATCTGTAATGCAGATGAAGGAGATCCTGGGGCATTTATGGATCGCAGTGTACTTGAGGGAGATCCACATTCTGTCATTGAAGGAATGCTGATCGGAGCCTATGCTATCGGGGCAGATGAAGGATACGTTTACTGTCGTGCAGAGTATCCATTGGCTATTAAGCACTTGGAAATTGCGATTAAGCAGGCCCAGGAGGCTGGTTATTTAGGCGACAATATTATGAACTCTGGTTTCAACTTCCGTCTCAATGTATTCGCTGGAGCGGGAGCTTTTGTCTGCGGAGAAGAAACAGCTTTGATGGCATCCATTGAAGGTAAGCGAGGAATGCCAAGAGTTCGGCCACCTTTTCCTGCCGTTAGTGGGCTATGGGGAAAACCAACAAATATTAATAACGTTGAAACCTGGTCCAATATTCCTCATATTTTACGCAACGGGGCAGAGTGGTATGGTCAATTTGGAACAGAAAAAAGTAAAGGGACGAAGATCTTTGCTTTAACGGGTAAAGTAAACAATACTGGGTTAGTAGAAGTTCCTATGGGCACGACGCTTAGGGAGATCATCTTTGACATTGGGGATGGTATTCAGGGAGGTAAAGCGTTTAAAGCAGTACAAATAGGAGGCCCATCGGGTGGATGTTTGCCTGAGAGTATGCTTGATCTTGCCGTAGATTATGATACTTTAACACAAGCTGGGGCCATGGTTGGCTCCGGTGGACTCGTAATCATGGATGAGACTACTTGCATGGTTGATATAGCGCGCTACTTCTTAAACTTCTCACAAAAAGAATCTTGTGGAAAATGTACTCCTTGTCGAGAAGGAACCAAACGGATGTACGAGATTCTCGACAGGATTACCAAGGGAGAAGGGAAAGAGGAAGATCTCGACACGTTAGAGACTCTGGCTATTACTATCAAAGAAACTTCCCTTTGTGGATTAGGCCAGTTTGCACCAAGCCCTATTCTTGCGACTCTAAAATACTTTAGGCATGAGTATGAGGCCCATATTCGTGACCATAAGTGCCCCGCGCATAACTGTACAGCCTTGTTGAGTTATACGATTGATACGGAGAAATGCAAAATGTGCAACCTCTGTGCCAAAAACTGTCCAACGAATTGTATTTCGGGGGATAAGAAGACTCAGATTCCTTATGTAATTAATGAAGACAATTGTATCAAATGCGGAACCTGTATTGACAAATGCAAATTTGGTGCGATTAGTCGAGCCTAATTAAGGGTTTTGATCTACCCTGGATGGATAAACTGAGAGGAGTGAAACACTTTGGAGTGGCTTACATTAACAATTGATGGACGTGAAGTCAGCGTACCTAAAGGGGCGACCGTACTTGATGCCTGTCGTATGAATAATATTCCAATCCCGACCTTGTGTCATGCCCCGGAGCTTACCTCTGCGGGCGCCTGCCGTCTATGTGTGGTTCAAATCGAAGGAATGCGTAATCTACCCCCGTCTTGCGTGACTCAAGTAGCCCAAGGCATGAAAGTAGAAACTCAAAATCCCAAAGTTCGTACTGCACGTAAAACAATCTTGGAACTATTAGTGGCCAATCATCCGTTAGATTGTATGACCTGTCAGAAGATGGGAGATTGTTCACTAGCAGAGTATGCCTATGAATATGGTGTAACAGGTGAAGTTTATCAAGGCGAAAAACGTAATCTGCCGATTGACAATGGAAATCCTTTCATCTTACGTGATCCAAATAAATGTATTCTATGTGGAAAATGTATCAAAGCGTGTACTGAGATCCAAGGGAAAAGTATTTTGGATTTCTCACATCGAGGCTTTGATACCCAGGTGGGTCCAGCCTTTAATTTACCTTATAACGAGTCCGACTGTGATTTTTGTGGTTCATGCGTCTCGGTCTGTCCAGTAGGGGCCTTAGTTGAGAAACAAATGGTCGGTAAGGGACGTCCTTGGGAAATCTCAAAAGTCCAAACAACCTGCCCATTTTGTGGAGTAGGATGTAACTTTGACCTGAATGTTAAAGACGGAGAAGTCATCGGGGTGACTTCCAATGCAGATTCACCGGTCAATGGTAAGGCATTATGTGTTAAAGGCCGCTTTGGGATGGACATGATTTACAGCCCAAATCGCATAAAAACTCCTCTAATCAGGAAAGATGGGGTATTAGTTCCAGCAGAATGGGATGAGGCTTTAGATTTAATTGCCACGAAACTAGGCGAGATCAAGAAGAACTATGGCCCCAATTCTATTGCGGCTTTGAGTTCTGCTCATTGTACGAATGAGGAAAATTATCTTATGCAAAAATTCATGCGCGCGGTTATCGGTACGAATAATATCGATCACTGCGCAAGGACTTGACACGCTCCCACTGTGGCCGGTCTGGCCACCTCATTTGGATCCGGAGCGATGACTAACTCCATAAATGAAATTCCAAACTCCAAGGTTATGTTTGTAATTGGTTCAAATCCCACAGAGGCGCACCCAGTGATTGGGACTAAAATGAAACAAGCGCTTGCTAAGGGTGCTAAGCTAATTGTAGCTGATCCTCGACGCATCGATCTTGCTGACCATTCAGATGTTTGGTTAAGACTACGTCCGGGAACGGATATTGCTTTAATCAATGGGATTATGAATATTATCCTTGCTAACGGGTGGGAAGATAAGGCGTTTATTGAGGAACGTACGGAAGGCTTTGAAAAAGTACGAGAAGCTGTTCAAAAGTATACTCCTGAAGTAGTCAGTCAAGTAACGGGAGTGCCTGTAGAGCAGCTTGAAGAAGCCGCGAGAATATACGCCACCGCTGAGCGGGCACAGATTTTTTACACCTTAGGAATCACCGAGCATACCTGTGGTACGGATAACGTCATGAGCTTAGCGAACCTTGCTATGCTTACGGGGAATATTGGTAAAGAGAGTTCTGGTGTTAACCCAATGCGTGGACAAAATAATGTTCAGGGTGCTTGCGATATGGGTGCACTGCCGAACGTTTACCCTGGTTACCAACAGGTCGCAAACCCTGAAGTGCAGGCCAAATTTGAAGCTGCTTGGGGAGTTCCGCTAGATCCCAATCCTGGATTTATGATTCCAGACATGTTTGAAGCAGCGGTTAGTAAAGATCTGCGGGCGTTATATGTTTTAGGCGAAGACCCCGTTATAACAGATGCCGATGCCAACCATGTGCGCAAAGGTCTTAAGGCCCTTGATTTTCTTGTAGTCCAAGAGATTTTCTTGTCTGAAACAGCTAAGTTAGCGGATGTCGTCTTACCAGGAGCTAGTTATGCTGAGAAAACAGGTACCTTCTCAAATACTGAGCGGCGAGTACAAATGGTAAATCAAGCCATTAAACCGATTGGGAATGCTAAGACAGATGGGGAGATCATTTGTGAACTAGCAAATCGTATGGGTTACCCATTCGAATATCAATCTTCGGAAGAAGTCATGCAGGAAATTGCCAAGCTGACTCCTCAATTTGCAGGGATTACCCATAAACGTCTAGGAACCCAAGGCTTGCAATGGCCGGTACCTCATGCTGAACATCCTGGCACGAAGTTCTTGCACGAAGGAAAGTTCAACCGAGGCAAAGGGCTGTTTGTAGCGATAGATAATCAGCTACCTGCTGAATTGCCCGATGAGAAGTATCCATTCTTACTCAATACTGGGCGGAAACTTTCTCACTATAATGTTTTCACTCAACACTCTCCATCTTTAGAGGGATATTCTCCAGATGAGTTGGCAGAGATTAATCCGTCGGATGCCAAACGACTCGGACTCGAAGACGGTGAAGTTGTCCAAGTGTCATCCCGTCGGGGTGAGCTAAAAACTAAAATTACAATCACAGAACGGGTACCAGTGGGTATGGTCTTTATGACTCTTCACTACTTTGATTCACCTACCAACGTTCTCACCAATGGAGCGTATGATAAAGTCACAAAAACCTATGAGTATAAAGTATGCGGCGTACAGATTTCAAAAATTAGCTAAGTCCTAAAAGGGACCCCGAAGGGGGTCCCTTTTCTTTTGCGGTATCTTAGGAGACTGGGGCAGGAGTATTGGGGGCGGGCGTGTTAGGGGGACGGTCCTTTAA
>JADQBO010000255.1 GCA_016278585.1 Desulfosporosinus sp. | reverse complement strand
AAAAAATGGCCAGAACCGTTGATTTTGTAGAGGGACCAGTGAAGGACAAGGAAGGTTTAGTTCAACGAATACGTACAAAACTATTCGAGCTGGGTAATTCTGGACGATGGAAACTTAGTATTCCTATTGCTGGGCTAGCCCTCCTTTTGATGATCGGGCAAAGTGCCCTGAATAATTCCTGGAGCATTTTTCCCATGGGCGGGCAGAAATCAACCCAATCTGAACGTATGTCCCAGCAGTCTGCAATGTTCAATGGTTCAACGGGAACAGGCGGGGAAAACAACAAAGTGTTTGATGAAAGCCTACCAGAAAGGAAAGAGTCAGATCAAGCAATAAACTCTGTGGGCTCTAACGATGTCCCCTTAGTCAAGGGGAAAGAGGGTGTGATTCTTCCTATTCCACCTGACCTAGCAAATGTTCCACCTGCTGATGCGGAGATTCCTCGTAAAATCACCCATGATTTGGAGTTAACACTTCAAGTGGAGATTATTAACGATATGGTTTCGCGGATTACCCAAGAGGTTCAAGAACAAGGCGGATATGTTGTTACATCTCAACAAAGTGGATCAGATTATCAATCATCAGCTCAGCTGACGTTTAAAATTCCTGCTGATAAGCTTACTGGGCTACAAGATTCTTTTGCTACTTGGGGCAAAGTGCTCAATCAGCGCTTGCAGGCCAATGACATTACCAACCAATACTATGATTCCCAGGCACGCTTGCAAATACTAGAAGCTGAAGAGACACGGTACCTTGAAATCCTAAATCAAGCTAAAACTGTAGATGACGTGCTCAAAGTAGAAAATGCACTGGGTAACGTCCGTCAGCAAATCGAACACTTAAAGGGCCAATTGAAACTCTGGAACCATCAAGTCGATTACTCTACAGTAACTCTTCAGCTCGTCACCCTCCAAAGCCCTAAGGTTAATGTTAAGAACCCCTGGCAGCCAATTTCTTGGAATGAAACTTGGAAAGCGGCGGGGGATGCCGTCTTAAAGACGTTGAGCACTACCTGGAATGGACTTAACTATCTTGTAGTTGGTTTAGGGTATGCTTCACCTTATCTTTTAATCAGTGCCATGGGGTGGATCCTTTACCGATTATGGAAAAAGCGAAGATCACAATAGATTCAGTGGAGGGCTTAACCCAAAATTCAAAGCAGGGTTAGCCCTCCATCTCTATCACTCGACTTTACGTATAAGGTATATGTCTGTATAATGAGTTCATAAAATCTCCCCTCTAAATTGAGAAGTTGGGGATATTTGTTATGAGTAAAGAGGGGGTATTTACTTGAAACTTACAAAGCGGACAAAGTTAATTGGAGAGGTGATAGGGATTGCTATTGGTGCCATCCTTGCAGCATATGGGATTCAAGGCTTCATTGTCTACTCCGGGTTAGGGGCAGGTGGAGTTGGCGGAATTGCATTGCTACTTTACTATACCTTTGATCTTCCGGTTGGGGTTGTAACATTTCTCTTAAATATGCCCTTGTTTATTTTAGGTTGGCGAGAAGTAGATAAGCAGTTCGTCTTTAAAACCATATGGGGATTGGCAATCCTCTCTATTTTTCTGGATATATTTAGTGGTGTTCAACCCTTTGACTTCGACGATATTTTCTTAGGAGCTCTTTATGGTGGAGTCATCTTTGGATTTGCGACAGCCATTGTATTTCACTTCGGTGGGAGCCTGGGTGGATCAGATATTGTCTCTAAAGTCCTTCAAAAGAAGCATGGTATTCCCATGGGTACATCCGCTCTTGCTATCAACGGGGTTATTATCCTGATATCTTGGGCAGTACTTGGTCCTAAAGTGGCACTTTATACCTTGGTTATGATCTTTGTATTTGGCCGGGTCCTTGATTTAATACAAAGTGGTGTTCCGTCAAAATCCATTACCATCATTTCGGATCGATCTGAGGCCTTAGTCGATCGAATTAGGCTTGATCTGGGCCGAGGTGCAACCTTTTTGCATGGAAGAGGAGCTTACACTTGCGAAGCGAAAGACGTTATAATTTGTGTAATCAGTCTTCCAGAAGTAGGACGGCTAAAACGGGCTGTGCGGGAGATAGATCCGCAAGCCTTTATCATTATCCAAAATGCAGGAGAAGTTTTAGGCAGCGGGTTTGTTAGGAATGAATAAACGGTGTCTACTTTAAATCAGAATCTAAGGTCCTAAGTTCACTCAAAGTAGCTAAGCGATAACCATGAGCTCTTAGATTATCTATGATTGGACCTAATGCTTTGACAGTTTGACTTCGTTTCTCCCCCCCGTCATGCAAGAGGATAATAGCACCCGGAAAAACATCCCCCATGACATTATCCACAATTTGTTTTACCCCTGGATTTCGCCAGTCTTTGCTATCGACGCTCCAGAGTGCTACAACATGGCGATTTTTTTTAGTAGTTTCCAGTTGGTTTTTAGATACGAATCCCCCTGGAGGACGATAGAAATAGGTATGGTTGCCAGTAGCAGTAAAGACTACTTGATCGGTTTTATTCATGTCTTCAACTAAATGACGCTGTTGATAATCATGATTGAAGCTATGATTTCCAATTTCGTGGCCTTCCTTGGCCAAACGCTTTAATAAGTGGGGGTTTGATTCTGCCGCCTTCCCTAGTACAAAGAACGTGGCACGTACCCTCTTATCTTTGAGGATATCAAGAACATCCGGCGTATCGATTGGATCAGGTCCATCATCAAAGGTTAAAGCTACGACTTTTTCCTGGGTATTTGCCATATAGTAAGTACCCGGAGCCCGAACCAGAGATGGAATTGTCAAGGAATGCTGAGTAATAGCTAGAAAACCTCCCACAGTGAACAGAAACAAAACCGTGAGAATCAGTTTACGGCGAGATAATACATAAATACGCAAACGCTCTTCACCCCCCAAATCCCTTTTATATACCTATGGATGAACGAGGAGTTACATGCATCTTTATGTTCTTAGACATTTCTAATATTAAGGTCAACTCCAGAACTAAGAAACAGGCCTAGAAGGGTGGAGATTTATTTGGGTTTCCGTTTTGTTTTCGGTCGAGCAGGCAGTGGGAAGAGCACCCTATGCTTAGAAGAAATCCGAACTGAGCTTCGCAGCAAACCTTGGGGAGCTCCTTTGATGCTTCTCGTCCCTGAGCAGGCTACCTACCAGATGGAAGTTGCTCTAGCTAATACGCCGGATCTTGGAGGCAGCTTAAGAGCCCAGGTTTTAAGCTTTCGACGTCTGGGTTGGCGGGTTTTTTCGGAAACCGGAGGTGGTCAAAAAGTCCTAATCGGTACGATCGGCAAACGGATGCTCCTGCGCCGAATTCTCTTAAAGCATCGTTTCAAATTAAAGGCATTCGCACGATCCGCTACCCGACCCGGTATGGCTGAGCTTCTGGCTCAAGCAATTGGAGAATTTAAGACTTATCGGATCGCCCCCAATGATTTACGTAACGCAAAAAAGACGAGTGGTATCTTATATGATAAGCTTGAAGACTTAGCCCTTATTTATGAAGAATTTCAGGTTGCACTAGGAGAGGGACTTCGGGACCCAGATGATGAACTATCTGTTTTGGCTGAAAAGATCCCTTATGCACCCCTTCTCCAGGAGGCAAAAGTGTGGGTTGACGGGTTTACGGGATTTACCCCTCAGGAACTAGAAGTCTTAAAAACCATAATCCTAACGGCCTCAGAAGTTATAATAACCTCCCCCCTTGATCCAACGTATCTTACAGAGGAAGGTCAGCTAGAAACCAGAATCTTTAAAGCGGGTGAGGAGTTATTTGCCGGACCTTGGAAAACTTATCAAGACCTACAACGTATTGCCTTAGAAACGGGTACTAATCTACACCGACCTACCTTGCTCATGAATTCTAAACGCTATAAGAATCTTTGGCTTGGGCATTTAGAAAAATATTTCTCTATTTATCCAACAGTCCCTTACCAAGAGATTCAGTCCCTCGATTCTTACCCTATGGAATTGACTCCTCAATCAGAGGGTATTACCTCAGCAGGAATTGAGATCATATCGGCCGTCAATCGGCGAGCCGAAGTGGAAGGAGTGGCCCGGGAGCTGAGGCGCTTGGCTAGGGATGAAGGGTTTGGCTGGAATGAAATGGCTATCACGAGTCGGGATCTTACGGGCTATCATGAACTGATTACTCAGGTGTTTACCTCTTACGAAGTTCCTCATTTTTTAGATCATAAGCGTTCTGTCCTACATCATCCATTGATTGAGCTGCTCCAATCCATCCTGGAAGTGGCGAAGAGTCATTGGGGTTATGAACCACTCTTTCGCTGCTTGAAGACAGACTTTTTCCCACTACAAAGGGACTCAATCGATCGTCTGGAAAATTATGTGCTTGAACATGGGATACATGGCGTAGGTTGGACCAGAAACGTTGCTTGGCGATACCACCGTCAATGGTCTCTAGGTCAAAATGAGGAGCAACGTGCCACAGAACTTGAGTTTCAAAAGGAACTAAACTCTTCCCGGCAGAAGGTTTATGATCTCATTGTCCCATTGACCGAAGGGGTTTTACCTAAAAGTTCTGCGCAAGCATTAAATGTACGCACCATTACAGAAACACTATACACGTTTTTAGAAAGCCTTGATGTTCCGACAACCTTAAGACAGTGGTCGCAAAAGGCCCAAGAAGAAGGGGATCTTAGCGAGGCCAGGTTGCACGAACAAATCTGGGAATCTGTTATCCAAGTCCTAGATGAAATTGTGGCTGGTTTAGGGGAAGAGAGTTTGGAGCTTGAGGACTATGCTTTAATCCTTTCCTCTGGAATAGAGGGGATTGAACTGGGGCTTGTTCCCCCTGGACTTGACCAAGTTTTAGTGGGGTCCTTAGATCGTTCACGGAATCCTGAGGTGCGGATTCTTTTTCTCTTAGGAGCTAATGAAGGGATACTTCCCGCACGACAGATTTATGATGGCGTACTTGACGCAGATGAACGGGAACAATTAGAGAAAGCCGGGGTTACTCTTGCCCCAAAAGGGAAGTACCAGACGTTTGAAGAACAATTTTTCATTTATATTGCACTTACCCGAGCTGTGGAAAAACTTGTGGTTTGTTATCCTCTGACGGATGAAGAGGGGAAAGGGCTAACAGTTTCCCCTGTCGTCACACGGCTTAAACATCTTTTCCCAACTCTTTCAGAGTGTTTTTTAGGAAACCAAGAGGATATTTACCTAATTAGTCAACCAGATTCCGCGCTTCAAATCTATGCTGATCAACTCCGCATGGTACGCCAAGGTGAACCACTGTCTCCTCTTTGGAAGGCTGCTGAAAAGTGGCTGTTAGAGGATCCACTTCATCGAAATCAGATGTTAAGATTACAAGCGAGTCTCTTAAGCCAAAATCAGGAAGATAAGCTTCGACGTCCCCTTGCTCGCCGCTTATACGGTAAACGTCTAAAATCAAGTGTTTCTCGTATGGAACAATTTGCGAAGTGTCCTTTTGGACATTATGCCCGTTATGGTCTAAAGCTTCGCGAAAGATCAACGTATCAATTGACAAGCCCCAATATGGGAGAGTTTTTTCATACTCTACTCCATGATTTTGCACTCCATCTACAGGCCCAGGGCTTAGATTGGGGTAAATTGACGAAGGAAGAATCTTGGGCACTCGTCAGTGACCTAGCGGATAAGCTTGCCCCGAATCTTCAGCACGAAATCCTTCTAAGCAGCGCCCGATACCGCTATTTAACCCATAAACTAAAACGCACAGTGCATCATGCCGTTCGCGTGTTAGGAGAGCATGCCCGAAAAGGGGTATTTATTCCCATCCAGATGGAGGTCGGTTTTGGGCCACAAGAGACGCTCCCTGGGGTGGAGATTCCATTAAAAGAGAACGACTCCCTGCTACTCTGCGGCCAAATTGATCGAGTCGATGCTGCGTTTATAGACGGACAAGTCTACTTACGGATTCTTGACTATAAATCCCGTGAATTATCCCTGTCGCTGGATTCAATCTATTATGGGTTAAATCTTCAATTACTGACTTATTTAAATGTTGCTTTGCAAGGAGCAGAAGTCTTGTTAAACACAACATCTGCTCTGCCTTCATTGGGAGAAGAAACCAGTCCCGAAAGTAGCCATAATGAGATTGCCGCAGGAAGAGACAACCTCTTCCCCCAAAAGGCTCCAGCTGGATTTTTATACTTCCCCGTGCTGGAACCCCAACTCGAAGAGCAACTGCCCCTTAGTGCAAAGGAGTTGGAACAGCACAGAATTAAAGCTGTTAAAGTCAGTGGTTATTTATTAGCCAATCCAAGGGTGTTAGAAGCAATGGATTCAGCCTTTTCGACAGGTCAATCCGATTTACTTGGGGTCAACTTAAAGAAAGATGGAACGTTTAAAAAAGGGGCCAATGTTCTAACTGAAGATCAATTTTCTCTCCTTAGTAGCTATCTTAATCAGTGGTTTCAGCAGAAGGGTGAAGAAATATTAGATGGTGATATTTCCCTGTCTCCCTTCCGCCGAGGAAAGAGTACTGGCTGCCAGTATTGTTCTTATAAGCCTGTGTGTCATTTTGACCCCTACCTACCAGAAAACCAATACCGGGATTTGCCTTCCTTAAAGCCAGAGGAGGTCTGGTCACGTCTTGAAAAGTCTAACCCCTTGTTAGAAACGAAGCATTCCAGTGACTTTGTTTTAAATTGGCTTGGAGAAGAGAACCAGGCTGAAAAGAACCATAAGACACAGACCCCTGAACGAAAGGAGGGGAGCTGAATGAGTAAACCCCAATGGACAAAGGAACAGAGTGCAGCCATTAGGTTAAGAGGAGAGCTCTTAGTTGCTGCAGCAGCTGGCTCAGGTAAAACTGCCGTACTCGTAGAACGATTAATTCACCAAATCACGGATCCTCATCGTCCAGTGGATGTAGACCGTTTTTTAGTTGTAACCTTTACTAAAGCAGCAGCCAATGAAATGCGGGAGCGCGTTGGCAAAGCCTTAGACGATGCTTTGTTTCGGGAACAAGATACTAGGGAAATCGAACGTCTCCTTAGTCAACGCACCCTTCTTCAACGGGCCAGTATTACAACGTTGCATTCGTTCTGTCTAGAGCTAATTCGAAAGTACTTTTACCAACTCGAACTTGATCCAGCATTTCGAGTCGCCGATCAAGCAGAGGCAGAACTTCTGCGCCAGGATATTATCGAAGAACTTTTTGAAACTAGGTATGAAAATCAAGACCAGGAGTTTTTGAACCTTGTCGAAGCTTTTGGAACCGACCGTGATGATCAACCCTTAATGGAACATGTTTTGCGCCTTTATGTCTTTGCCTATAGTCAACCCCGGCCCAAGGCCTGGCTAAAGACGCTTGAAAGTGCCTATGCTTGGGAAACTATTGAATCCCTAATGCAGAGCGAATGGGGGCAATCAGCTCGCCAAGGACTAAGTGATCTTGTCAGCGAAAGTTTAAACTTACTGGACCGGGCCGAACAAATTGCACAACGTTCCGGGGGACCAATCCTCTACGCTGAAACTTTACAAGATGATTTAAACCGAGTTGGGTTACTACACCGAGCTTTAAAAGAAGGGGAATGGGCTCAGGTAGAAAAACAGTTTCAATCCGCTGTTGATTACCCGAAGTTACCAGCTATTCGAGCAAAATCCAAACAGAAAATGGGTGCTGATACCGAGCCGGTAGAATTAGATGACTCTGTTCGGAAGGCATTACAAGAAGAAAGTAAGAAGTTAAGGGATGATGCAAAAAAGAAACTTAATTCTTTAAAAGAAACCATCTTTGCTTTTCCCCTTGAGGATCAACTTCCCGCTTTACGCGAGATGGGAAGTATGGCAAAAACACTTAGTAACTTAGTAATTGAGTTTTCTGAAGCCTATGCCATTGCAAAGGGACAGCGCAACATTTTAGACTTTACTGACCTAGAGCATTTCGCTCTCCGATTACTGGAAGAATCAGGCGGGCCTTCTTTGATCGCCCAAGGGTTAAAGGAGAACTTTGCAGAAGTGTTAGTGGATGAATATCAGGATATTAACCCAGTTCAAGAACACATCTTACATCAAGTTTCGAGACAAGGAGAATCCCCTAATCTCTTTATGGTAGGCGATGTAAAGCAAAGCATTTACCGTTTTCGCATGGCAGATCCTAACTTATTTCTCACAAAATACAACAGTCTTCCTCATTGGCAGCCTGAAATTTCGGAAGACACTACGAAGATGGTTATTGATTTGAACCGCAACTTTAGAAGTCGACTTGAAGTTGTAGAGGGGGTGAATTTTCTCTTCCGTCAGATTATGACCATGAACGCTGGAGAAATTGCCTATGATAATCAAGCTGCCTTACAATATGGAGCATCCTTTGTTTCTGGACATAATCAAATTCATACAGCAGAAGGTCCCATTGAAGTGCATCTAATTGATCTTAAACGTATTAAAGATCAGTTCCTTTCATGCTCGGAGGAGAGGATGAAAGACTCGGCGAGTGTAAATTCGGCCGAAGGGTCTGAAGAAAATGACAGTTTATCATCGGAAGATTTAGATAAGGCTCGAATTGAAGCCCGCCTAGTCAGTGAACGGATCCAGGGTATAGTTCAAGGAGCAGAATTTCAGATTTATGACAAAGACATCAGTGAGTTTCGCCCAGTGCGTTTTTCAGATATTGTAATTCTAATGCGCTCCTACTCAGCTTTGGCACCAGTCTATGTCGAAGAATTTCAGAACGCTAACATCCCTGTTTATGCTGAAACAACCAGTGGTTATTTCGGTGCCAGTGAAGTGGAAACGATGTTGTCTCTTCTCAAAATTATTGACAATCCACGTCTAGATATTCCTTTAGCAGCAGTCCTACGTTCCCCCCTCGTCGGCCTAAATGGAAGTGAGCTAGGTAAAATCCGGATGATGCTCCCTGAAGGAGACTTCTATGAAGCCTTAACCCTGGCAGTATGGGCGGGGCTTGATGATGGAAACCTAGCCTCAGAGCAAGATCATGAGTTTAAATTAATCTTAGGGCCATATGATCAATCCTTACCCAAAAAGCTGCATAAGGCCCAGCAAATATTATCCTCTGCTCCGCTGCTGCAGGATAAAATTACGGCTTTTTGGATCAATCTTCAAACATGGCGAACTCGATCACGTCGTACATCCTTAGCAGATCTACTCTGGTCTCTATATGAAGAGACCGGGTACTTATCTTATGTTGGAACCTTGCCGGCAGGTGTTCAGCGTCAGGCTAATCTACGGGTACTCTATGACCGTGCTCGTCGCTTTGAAGCAACAAGGTACCGCGGATTGTTCCGTTTTCTACGCTTTCTAGAGCGTTTCCAAGGGCAGGGTAAAGATATGGGAAGTGCTCGAGCATTAGGGGAAAATGAAGATGTTGTTCGCTTGATTACGGTTCATGCCAGCAAGGGGCTGGAGTTTCCAGTGGTGTTCGTAGTCGGTCTAGGGCGAACGTTTAATTCCCAAAGCCTCAAAGGAAAAATGCTTTTACACTCTAAATTAGGAATAGGTATGCCGATCATCGATGTGAACAACAATGTGCGCTACCCTTCATTAATTCAATACGCAGTTAAACAACGATTAGCTCAAGAGTCTTTGGCCGAAGAATTACGCATCCTTTATGTTGCCCTGACAAGGGCTAAAGAACGGTTGTTCCTTTATGGCAACCTTGACAATGTCGATAGTTCAGTTCAAAAATGGCAACGCACGTCTGATTGGAAAGAGATCGCCTTACCGGAAGGTCAACTCCGAAGTGCCAAGTGCTTTTTAGATTGGATCGGTCCTGCCTTGGCTCGCCATCCTGACCAACTCTTTGGAGAAATAAACTCCCAAACAACGTTCTCAATACCAGATGTGAGTTCACGATGGGAGATCCATCTTCATCAAGATCTCAATTCGAACCCCAAACAAAACCTTGACGAGAGCATCCAAGATTTCCAATGTAATAAAAGAGATGTTGAGCAAAGCATGTTAGAGAACTCTTGTAAGGAAAACACCTTCGAGCAATGGTATTGCGAAGTCCACCGACGGTTAAGCTGGCAGTATCCACACCTTAAGTCGGTTCGGCAGGTAGCCAAAACTAGTGTCAGTGAACTGAAACGTCAAAACACTTGGCATACCAACGAGGAGGCATGCTCAATGCCACTTTGGAAACAGACAGATACCATCAAACGGCCAAAATTCCTGCAAGCAACACAGCCACTTACTGGGGCTGAACGAGGGACCGTTTTACACACGGTCATGCAACACCTCTCTTTTAAGGAATTAGCTAGGTTCTGGTCAACGTTGTCTTCAAAGGAACAACTCGATCATATTGTCCAATTTTTAAAGGGACTCGAACAACGTCAAATTCTCAATGTCGTGGAAAAGAACACCATACAGCCCGAACAAATTGTTCATTTTTTAAATACCCCATTAGGACAGCGGCTATTTGCTGCGGACCAAATACTACGAGAAGTTCCTTTTACATTGACGTTTCCGTCCGAGGACAACACAAATAGTTTAGTTCAAGGGGTCATCGATGTTGTAATTATCTACAAAGACGAATATAGTGAAAGCAATGTAGAGATTCTTGACTACAAAACAGATTCCTTTAGATCCGATAGCGAAGGTGATCCTGAGCAAATCCTAAAAGAACGGTATGCCCTTCAACTGTCACTTTATGCCCTGGCGATTGAACGCTTAACTAAAACAGAAGTCCAACGTTGTACCCTCTACTCGGTTACACTTGGACGTGAAATCAACATTTCAGATCAGCGGCGCAAACGCGTTTTGGAACCTGGTTTTCCCTTTTTTGCTTAAATCCAAAATGCAATGCATCAATATAGGTATAACCTTCAATTCCAAGTTTTTGATTTAAACCATTAATATCCCATATTCAAAGGGTTTATTAGTGGTTTAAATTGAACATATGTCATTAAAAAGCTTTATTAAAGGTAGATTGCTATAAAATTATTTAATTCCATAATATTTTGTCTTTTTGAGAGAGGATTTTTAAGTTATTTGGCGAAGTAATTACTGTTCCTTGTGATTGTTGTAACTATCTTTAATAAGGAGTAAGGATGAAAGAGGGGTTGTAATGAGTCAAAATAAAATAGGTTCTGTTTTGATTGTTGGCGCAGGGATTGCGGGGATTCAAGCTGCACTGGATTTAGCAGAGTCGGGATACTTAGTTCATTTGGTAGAAGAATCGTCAGCAATTGGCGGAACTATGCCAATGTTGGATAAGACCTTCCCAACCAATGATTGCTCGATGTGTATTTTATCTCCAAAATTAGTTGAATGCGGACGCCATCTTAACGTCAGAACCTACACTAATTCACAAGTCGTTAAATCAGAAGGAGAAGCAGGCAATTTTAAAGTCACCATTAAGCAAAAGGCACGTTATATTGATCTGGACAAATGTACGGGTTGCGGAGCCTGTGCTGAATCATGCCCAGTAAAAGTGGATGATGAATTTAATCAAGGCTTAGGAAAGCGTAAAGCTGCATTTAAACAATATTCACAAGCTTTTCCAAATGCCTATGGAATTGACGAAAAGAATTGTTTGTATCAAACCCGTGGTAAAGCCAAAGGCAAAGACATTTGTATGAAGTGTGTTAAAGCATGTCAAGCTGGGGCAATTGACCATCAGATGGAAGACAAAGAATTTGAAGTTGAAGTTGGTTCCATGATTCTTAATCCTGGCTTTAAAGTGTTTGATGCCTCAAGGCTGGATTATTATGGTTATGGAACGATCAAAAGTGTTATTTCAAGCCTTGAGTTCGAGCGTCTTCTCAGTGCATCAGGACCCTTTGATGGCCATTTAGTAAGGCCTTTTGACAAAAAAGAACCTCAAAAAATTGCTTGGATTCAGTGTGTTGGGTCTAGAAACGCTAAAATCAACAACAATTACTGTTCCGGTGTATGTTGTATGTATGCTATCAAAGAAGCTGTTATCGCTAAGGAACACAGCCATATTCCAGTTGATACAACCATATTTTATATGGATATGAGAACCCCTGGTAAAGACTTTGAAAAGTATTATGAAAATGCTAAGAATAAACAAGGGGTTAATTTTATTCGTTCCCGTGTTTATGAAGTGACTGAAGCAACCGACGATTCGGGAGATGCTGTTATCCGTTATTC
>JADQBO010000363.1 GCA_016278585.1 Desulfosporosinus sp. | reverse complement strand
TTAATCCTTTAGTGCATATACGTATTGATGAGGCACCGGTTTTGTGGATATCGTACCCTCCATTTGTGGAGCTCATCGGGAAATATTATGGAGAACAAATGGTTATATTTGACAGTGTAGATGATGCTGTGGAAGATTTTGCTCATTGGGAAACAGGATTACAAGGACTTCTAACCAAAGCAGACTTAGTTTTAACCGCGTCCCAGCCACTGTTTGAAAAATACAGAACGTTGCATAAGAATACTCATTTGTGTCGGAATGGTGTAGATTATGAACATTTCAGAAAACCTCGCGATTTACCAGACGAACTAAAAACTATTAAACGTCCAATTATTGGATATCATGGTGCTTTAGCCCCATGGTTAGAGTGGCCACTGATCGATGGACTGGCAAAGAACAATCCGGATTTTTCATTTGTTTTTGTAGGCCCCCCCTATGAAATGTCTAATTTCCCAAAAAACCATAATATTCATTACTTTGGATATAAATCATACGAAGAATTGCCCTCCTATATACAGGGCTTTGATGTAGGAATTATTCCTTTTCGCATTACAGAAATGACCGTTCACAGCAATCCCATTAAGATGTATGAATATCTAGCGTGTGGGATCCCCGTTATCTCAACCCCTCTCCCTGAAGCAGAATACTGCGGCCCAGTGATAACTGCTCGCACAGTCTCTGAATTTTCGGCCCGGTTGGTTCAGCTTATTAAAGAGGATAGCCATGCGCATAAAAACTCTCGAGTAACCTTTGCTAAAGAAAACTCTTGGCAAGTTCGGGCTCAGTATATCAATAGACTGGTTACCAGTTTTCTCAAAACTAAAGGCTAAAGAGTGCAACGTCACTCTGAGAAACTCACCAAAGCAACAAGTCAAACGGTAAAAAACGTTTGGCTAGTCCCTAAATCTATAGCCTTAGTTAGCAAGGGCCTCCAATTAATGGAAGGCCCTTTTTATATTACTTTTGCTCTATGGCCTAGGTTTTAAGATTAAAGTGTTTGCTAAGGCTAAATCGCAAGAGTATTTCCTGGTATTTAATTCACTTGACTAGTTATATAGGCGCTTGTCCGAATGACAAGAACTGGACAAGCGCCTTATAATACAAAAGGTTCTTCCCATTTCAACGGATTTAGAATTTCCCTCAATCCATAAAAAAGGCTATAATAAAAGGGACTAAAAAAATAAATAATTATGGGCTTGTAAATTTAAGGGACCCTCTAATGGTGATACTAAAATAGCGAAAAGGGGTGTAGTAATAAGTATGGCAAATAAGATGTTACTCATCTTTGCCCATCCTGACGACGAATCCTTTGCATTAGGTGGAACGATTGCCAAATATGCTGAACAAGGGGTGCAGGTTACACTAGTTGTAGCGACTAGAGGGGAAGCCGGTAGGGCAGCGGGAATTTGCAAACCTGAAGAACTCGGCTTATTTCGAGAGCAAGAACTTTTAAAAGCAGCAAAGGTGTTGGGGATTAAGGAGGTTATCTTTCTAGGCTATCGAGATAAGGAAGTTCCTATCGCACCGCCCCTTGAAATAGTTGAGAAACTCGTCCGAGTTATACGGAAAATCCGCCCTCAAGTTGTGATAACCTTTGGAGCAGATGGCTCGTCCGGGCATCGAGACCACAAAGCGATCCATTACTTTACGAAGGCAGCTATCCAACTAGCAAAAGAGCCCTTAGAGCCCAAGTGGGGAGACCCTTATACTTTACCGCGTCTGTGTTATGTCCAGGCCGGATGGAGACTTTCTAACGATGCACTGCAGGAAATGGACTACATTATCCCTATCAAACAATGGGCTGAACAGAAAAAGAAAGCTATTACTGAGCATCAAACTCAACTGTTTTCTCAGCAAAAGTTTGAGGCTATGGATGAACGATTAAAACAGGATTATTTTAGTCGAGAGTATTTCCAATGTGATGCTGAGTTAAGTTTCTTTCCCGGGCGAGGTGCGGATATCTTTGCAGAATTGGAGAGGATGGATTCTTAAGTGCAGCCAAAAGTAGTACTGAAATTTTGCCCAGACTATACAGTGGATCTGGAAACGAGTTTGAGGGAAGGTTTAGCTGAATGGGGCGGCATGTCCACGTTTGTGAAACCTGGGCAAAGGGTTTTGCTGAAAGTAAATCTTCTCATGAAAAAACGACCCGAGGAAGCAGTCACCACCCATCCCAGTGTTGTAGAAGCCGTTGTTCGTCTCGTTCAGGAGGCTGGCGGTATCCCAATTATCGGAGATAGCCCAGGTGGACCCTACACGGTAAATGCCCTTCAAACAATTTATACAAAATCAGGTTTGCGTGAGGTGGCTGAGCGGACAGGAGCAATACTTAATGAGGATATCGGACAAACAACCATTCAGTACCCGGAAGCAAAACTTGCCAAAAGTTTAACCGTAACTAATTGTGTCTTAAATGCCGATGTCGTGATCCCTATCTCAAAGCTAAAAACCCATAGCATGATGACCTTCACCGGGGCAGTTAAAATTCTATTCGGAGTCATACCCGGCCTCTTAAAAGCGGAATATCATCTGAAGATGTTTAAAGTTTCGGATTTTGCTGACCTTCTAGTAGACATTGCGACTTGGGTAAATCCCGCCCTAAGTATCATGGACGGGGTCGTAGGGATGGAAGGGGATGGGCCTTCGGCAGGTAACCCACGAAACGTCGGCGCACTGATTTTGAGTACCGACCCTTTCGCCTTAGATGTTGTAGCCACAGATCTGATCGACTTAAAACCAGAAAAGGTTCCAACGCTGATGGCAGCGCGTGCTCGAGGTTTGACAAGCCGTCTGAATGAATTAGAATTAAAGGGGGACTCACGTTCTCTTTGGAGAATTCAGAAGTTTGTCATTCCTAAAGCGGTCTCTACCAATTTTTTAGACATGGTTCCCCTGCCTCAAAGTGTTAAGAATTTTGTACTCAACCGTGTGCGTCCTCTACCGATGTTTGAGCACGAGACATGTGTAGGGTGCAGAGACTGCGTTAATAATTGCCCTCCAAAAGCCTTAACGATGGATGAGAATCAGCGACCTATCGTAGACTTACAAGCTTGTATTCGTTGTTTTTGCTGTCAGGAGCTTTGTCCACATCAGGCGGTAAAGTTCTTCAAGCCTTGGCTAGGAAGAAAACTAATAAAGTGAACTATGAGCTATTAACGTAGATTCTTAGAGATCAGATGAATGAGGATATGTTTTTTTGTGGAGGTTTTGTGCATGACAGACAGTGTAATAGTGATTGATGTGGGATCGGGCACCCAGGATATCCTTCTCTATCAATCGGGTAGGAATCTAGAAAACTGTCCAAAGTTCATCGTTCCTAGTCGGACCCAGACTGTGGCGGCAGAGATTCGAAATGCTACCGCTCAAGGAAGGGAAATCTTTCTCCATGGCCATTTAATGGGTGGAGGGGCAAGTGCAGTAGCGCTTAAAAAGCATATTGGCTTAGGTCTCAAAGCCTACGCAACTGCTCAGGCTGCGGTAACATTCAATGACAATCTGGCTGTAGTTGAGCAAATGGGAATCGTGATTTGTGAGGAAGCGCCAAAATCGGCAATGTCTATTTGGATGGGAGATGTGGATACGTGCTCTCTAAAAAAAGCCCTTGCAGCGTTTAGCTTGGATTATCCCCTAAAAGCAGCCGTTGCGGTCCAAGATCATGGTTTCAGCGTAACCGAAAGTAATCGAACCCTTCGCTTTCGGCTCTGGGAAGACTTTGTTTTGCAGGGTGGAGACTTACGAAACCTTGTGTTCACTCAGGATATCCCGGAAGTCTACACAAGAATGCGGGCAGTCCGGGAGATTATTCCTGAGGCGGTCCTGACAGATACAGGGACAGCGGCACTCTTGGGAATCATGGTGGATTACAATGTGAAGCCTCACTTGAATCAAGGAATTTTGGCTGTCAATATCGGAAATTCGCATACTCTTGTCGCCGCTATTCAAGGGGAGCGGGTTTATGGAATATTTGAGCATCACACTAGTATGCTTAATGTAGAATCTCTGGCCAATCTTATTCAACGATTTCAGAGGACTGAATTAACCAATGCTGAAATTTATGAGCAAGGAGGGCATGGGGCAGCCTTGCATCCAGAAATGCGCCCGGGCTGGGATTTTATAGTTGTTACTGGACCCAGAAGAAGCATGGCAAAGCCCCTTAACTGGTATGAAGCGGCACCCTATGGGGATATGATGTTAACAGGATGTTTCGGGATTCTAGCAGGTATGGGACTTACTTAAGAAAAAATATATTTTCAAGGGCAAGGACTTTATACATAAATGGAGAATTTAAACAGAGAGAGCAAAATGCTCTGGTCCTACAGATTTAAGTGCGCAAGAACGGGGGGAGACCATGGCCGAATTCTTATCACAATTTCAAAATTTTGGACTGCGGAGCGCTATCGATATCATTGTGGTGGCAGTGGTCTTCTACCAATTCTATATGCTCATTAAACGCACGCGTGCTGTGCAGTTGGTTAAAGGAGTCATGGTTCTTGTTGCTGTTTCTTTGCTAGCGAGATATTTCCAGCTAACAAGTATTAGTTGGTTATTGGATAAACTTTTGCAGATGTTTGTTATAGCCATACCCGTCGTTTTCCAGCCTGAACTTAGAAAAGCTTTAGAGCAACTAGGGCGAGGGCGGTTTTTTACGCGTCATCCCTCTGCACCAGGCTTGGATACTTTAGAACAGGTCGTGGAGGAATTAGTGCGTTGTACACAAGTCCTTTCTAAAAACCGAATTGGAGCTTTGATGGTGATCGAACGCAAAACAGGAGTTCAGGATTTCGTAGAAACGGGAATCAAAATTGATGGTATGGTTTCCTCTGAATTCTTAGTGAATATTTTTATTCCGAATACTCCGCTCCACGATGGGGCAGTGATAATTCGGCAGGATCGTGTCGCTGCTGCAGGTTGCTTTCTTCCGTTATCTGAAAATCCTAATATCAAAAAGGAATTGGGAACCCGTCACAGAGCAGCTCTAGGATTAACAGAAATCACCGATGCCTTGGCGCTTGTTGTTTCAGAGGAAACTGGGGCGATATCGATTGGGATTGACGGAGCACTGACTCGCTATACAGATGAGAAAACGTTACGAGAATTATTGCTGAGCGAACTTGATATTAAAAGTGTCTCCTCATCAGTCATTCCGTTTTGGAGGTGGTAGCCATGGTTGAGATGTTTCGGCGAAACCTTGTAGTCAAGGTGGTTTCGTTCTTATTTGCGATCCTCTTTTGGCTGTTTGTTCTAAATGAAGGGATGCCTGATAAGCTAATTCCTGAGCAGACATTGACCATTCCACTGGTGGCCAGCGGATTAGATCAAGATATGGTGGTTATGACCCAGCTTCCTTTAGTTCGTGTTCGGTTGCAAGGGATTAATCCCAGTGCCAATATTAAAGATATTTATGCTCAGATTGATCTGTCAAATGGAGTACCTGGAGAAGGAACCTATGTCATTAAAGTCAACACTCCTCCAGGAACCAATGTCGTGGATGTTCAACCAGCCAGCATTAAATTGACCCTGGATACAGTCCAGGAGAAAACAGTCCCAGTTCAAGTGGTTATTTCGGGTAATCCTGCCAATAATTATCAAGTGGGGAACCCCATTGTAAGACCTTCAGCTGTTAATGTACGTGGACCCAGTTCGACTCTGGGGACCCTGGACAAAGTGATTGTAGAAATCAGTGTTACAGGTGCAAATCAAACAATCCAACTTTCTCGACCCGTGAGTTTTCGAGATAAAGAGGGCAAACCAATTTTTGGCCCAAGTCCAAGCTTGGATATTTTGAGTTCTTATCCGAGTAGTGTGGATGTGATCGTTCCAGTTATGGCCAAGGAACTTTCCTCGAAGATGGTTCCCTTGAAAGTTACCAGTCAAGGGGCTCCCGCCCCAGGTATGGAGCTGAGGTCCTTAGTCCCTTCTCCAGCCAGTGTACAGGTTGTAGGGACCCGTGAGGCCTTGCAAGGATTTGACTCCGTGAGCCTTGGTCCGGTAGACATTAGTAACCTAGCAGACGATAAAACCTTCCAGATTCCAACGAATCAAGTAACATTACCTACAGGAGTTTCCTTTTTGAATGGGACAACCCTAAGCGTTATTGCCCAAATTAGCCCTGGACCTGTGCAAAAAAGTATTTCCGGTGTAGCGATTCAAATTCGTAATATCGGGAAAGATCTAGAGATAGAAGAGCCTATTCCTCCCATGGAAATTGTGATCGAAGGTCTTTCTGACATTTTGAAAGATATAACAGCAGATCAAATCCAACTCTGGGTAGATGCTTCTGCTCAGAAGGCCGGCAGTTATAGTGGTGTTAACGTTTTCTGGCAGCTCCCTCCGGGAGTAACGATGCCTACTACACCACAAGTGGACTATAGTCTTAAAGCTGACTTGAAAGAAGGAGCAGTATAAATACGTGGATTTATTATGGTCGAATTTAAGAATCCCAGTAGAAGAGGATGTCTTGCTAACGACTACGATGGCCCGCAAGTTAAAAGTACCCGAGCCAAGTATTAGTGGACTCCGTTTCCTGCGACGTTCTTTGGATGCCCGAAAAAAGCCCCATCTCGTGTTTGTTTATACGATTCAATTCGCTCTTGACGTACCTAGACCCGAAGGGAATCGTATTTTGGCTCGAACTCCAGGACTAAAGGAAGTATCAAATGAGGTGCCCATCTTATGGCCTAAGCCTACAAAGACTTTAGCTTATCGTCCGGTGGTAATCGGTGCTGGACCTGCAGGGTATTTTGCGGCGTTAACCCTAGCTCGCAAGGGGTATTCTCCCCTTGTCCTTGAACGGGGCGACTCAGTTGAGGACCGGACACGTAAGGTTCAGGATTTTTGGGATACTGGAACATTAGACACCGAGAGCAATGTGCAATTTGGGGAAGGCGGCGCTGGGACATTCTCGGATGGTAAGCTTACAACTCGAATTCAAGATCGACGGATTTCAGAAGTTTTAGAGACGTTCGTCAAGCATGGAGCCCCAGCTGAGATCCAATATTTAGCAAAGCCCCACATCGGGACAGATATCCTTAAAGATGTGGTCAAAAGAATGCGTCAGGAAATTGTGTCTTTAGGTGGAGAGGTCCGTTTTAAGGCCAAAGTAACGGGATTAAAGACATCATTAGGCCGTCTGAGTAAGGTTATTGTCAACGGGGAAGAAGAAATTCCTACTGAAGTAGCTATACTCGCTGTTGGGCACAGTGCTCGGGATGTTTATAGATATTTATACGAAATGAACCTAACTTTAGAAAAGAAATCATTTGCCATTGGTTTGCGAGTCGAACATCCGCAAGCGCTGATTAATATGTCCCAATATGGCGTTGAGGAACACCCTCATGTGGGACCGGCAGATTATCAGCTGACTTATAAGGATGTGAGAACGGGACGAGGGGCGTATGCTTTTTGTATGTGTCCAGGAGGAAAGGTCGTGGCAGCAGCTTCGGAAGAGGGTGGAGTTGTCACCAACGGTATGAGTGGATATGCTCGGGATACTAAGATTGCCAACAGTGCAATTGTTGTAACCGTTGGAGCGGATGACTTTCCGACGCAGCATCCCCTAGCGGGTTTGGAGTTCCAAAAAAACTGGGAACATAAGGCCTTTAGGGCAGGTGGATCTAATTATAAGGCTCCGGCTCAACGGGTGGTTGACTTTCTGGAGCGGCGTGTAACAGATCGTTTTGATTTGATACCCACTTATACTCCGGGTATTGAACCGTATAACCTACATGAAGTGCTTCCGGATGCTGTCGGAGGTGTGTTAGAGCGTGCACTTCGAGTCTTCAATGGCAAAATTAAAGGATTTACTGGGGAAACGGCGACTCTGACAGGGATTGAGACAAGGACGAGCTCGCCTATCCGTATAGTACGAAATACTCAGGGGGAATCCTTAAACGTAACAGGGCTTTATCCGGCGGGTGAAGGAGCAGGATATGCTGGGGGAATTACCAGTGCTGCTGTGGACGGGATAAGAATCGCTGAATTTATTATGGCGCAATATGCCAATATATAGTAAACTAATAAAGTTGACTTGTATTATAGAAAAAGAATGTTAGAAATTAAGAACATTTTGCTTAAGATGAAATACACTAGATAGGAAGGGAGGGGACGATTTGGTTCGACTCTTTGGAACGGATGGGGTGCGTGGTGTGGCTAACAGCCAGCTGACTCCTAGTCTTGCTTTTCGCCTTGGGCAAGCAGGCGCTTATGTACTTAGCAAGGAGCATCCACATCCCCGTATTGTGATCGGTAAAGATACCCGGATTTCTGGCGATATGCTCGAAGCAGCACTAATCGCAGGAATTTGCTCTGTCGGGGCAGATGTTTTCCGGGTAGGGGTTTTACCTACACCTGGCATCGCCCTCTTAACACGAACCCTTGATGTTAGTGCTGGTGTCGTAATTTCGGCATCCCATAACCCTGTTCAAGATAATGGAATTAAGTTTTTTGATTCTACAGGGTATAAATTACCAGATGTTATTGAAGATGAGATTGAAAGAATCGTTGTAAACGAGGAAAAACCTTGGCAGGTCCCAATTGGTAGCAAGGTCGGGCGAGTTATTGAGGTAACCGATGCCGAGTCCCGTTATAAAGATTTTCTTAAGTTTACTGTAGGACGTCTGGATGGAATTAAAGTCGTTTTAGATTGTGCCAACGGTGCAGCATCCTTTGTCGGACCTAAAGTATTGGAGGAGGCTGGCGTAGAGGTAATCTCTATTTGTAATACGCCAGACGGTGTCAATATTAATGAGGGTTGCGGATCGACTCATCCAGAAAAATTACAGAGTGCAGTTCTGGAACACGGCGCAGATCTAGGACTAGCAATGGATGGAGATGCCGACAGGCTTATCGTTGTGGATGAACAAGGAACCATCTTAGATGGGGATTTCATCATTCTTATTTGTGCTTTAGCTCTTAAAGCAAAGGGGAAACTATCACAAAATGCAGTCGTCGTCACGGTCATGAGTAATTTAGGTCTCCATCTTGCCCTAAAAGAGGCAGGAATAAAGGTCTATGAGACACAAGTCGGGGATCGCTATGTCATGGAGGAATTAATCAGAACTCAAGCCCAGCTTGGGGGAGAGCAGTCCGGACATATTATTTTCCTTGACAACAATACGACAGGAGATGGACTACTAACGGCCCTTCAGTTGTTGTCTGTGGTTAAGGAAAGACAACTTCCACTGTCTAAGTTGGCCTCTCAAATGCAGCGCTTACCGCAAGTCCTTCTTAACGCTAAGGTTAAACATAAGGACCGATTAATGAAGGATGAGAGAGTGCTTGCGAAAGTTCATAAAGCTGAGGAAACCCTCAACGGTAAAGGCAGAGTTTTAGTACGCCCCTCTGGAACGGAGTCCCTGATACGTGTAATGGTTGAAGGTCCAGACCAGCAAATATTAAAGGAATTGGCCCAAGAAGTTATTGACACTATTGTTCAATGTGATGAATAAAATACCATTAGATAACTTTTAAAAGTTCGCTTATAATGGTTCATGTGCCTTTTAGTGGTTAAAGCTATATCAGTCTTGTGGAAAGAGGCACATGAACTGAGTCAGATCTTAAAATTATGCATATGGAGACCAATTAGATTGGAAAGAAGGTGATGCTATACGTTGAAAGATATGGAGAGATACGTTCCTAATAATCAGAAAGTATAACTATTGTTTAATACTTTCTGGACGATTGAATCAGAGAAGGCAATAGATTAAAGCGCCAGGACCTTAACGGTTAGTTATGAATAAGGTCGACGAGGAAGAGGGTTATCGAACGATTCGGCGGATCCCTCTCGGTGGCTTGTCACCGTAAAGCTTGCTTAAAACCGAGGAGTAATTATCGGGACAAAGGTAAAGCTGACAAGACAAGGGGAAGATGTCTTCAATTTGATCCCCCTTGCTTGTGTTGCCTAGAATCTGAATCAACCAGTCGTCCAGGTTAGGACGGCTTTTATTATTCCCATTAGGGTATAAGGGACAGCTTGTAAGTTCATTTGCATTACACTTAATTAGAAATATTAAGGGGATTTGCTCAGGAACATAAACGTGTACAGCTTGTCACATAGCTTAAAACTAATATAAATTAGATAGTCAAAAGATTGAGAGGGGGTCCTTCTGCCATCTTGGCTAGAGGGACACTGGACCATCCTTGGTCAGTTATGGCCAGTTGAATTTGAAAGGAGCTATTTATTATGTGTGGTATCGTTGGATATATTGGGAAACGGGTAGCTATTCCCATTTTGGTAGACGGTCTAAGAAGGTTAGAGTATCGAGGGTATGATTCGGCAGGCGTAGCTGTCTTGGAGTATGAGAAAATCGTAGTTTCTAAAAGTGTTGGCAAGTTAGTGGCCTTGGAGGAAGAACTCGGGCAGGGTTATTCCCAATCTTGCATAGGAATCGGACACACTCGGTGGGCGACACATGGCCGGCCTTCTCAAGATAATGCGCACCCACATTGTGATTGCAAACAGGATTTTGTAGTAGTGCATAATGGAATTATCGAAAACTACTTGGAATTAAAAGATATGCTTATTGAAAAAGGGCACGTATTTGTCTCAGAAACTGATACCGAGGTTTTGGCTCACTTACTGGAAGACTTTTACGAAGGAGACCTCGAGGGAGCTGTGCGGAAAGTTCTAAAGACAATTCGGGGGTCCTACGCCATGGTCGCCTTAAGACGTCAAGACCCGAATAAGTTGGTAGCAGCCCGTAAAGACAGTCCAATGGTGGTCGGTCTTGGGGACGGAGAGTTTTTCATAGCCAGCGATATCACAGCAATCTTAAACTATACCCGTAAAGTCTATATTTTAGATGATGGTGAAATGGTGGTTATTACTGAAGATGGGGTTATAGTCTCAGACTTTGAAGGGGTTTCCCGTGCGAAAGAAGTCTATGATGTGAAGTGGGATGCAGTGGCTGCTGAGAAAGGTGGATATGAGCATTTCATGCTCAAGGAAATCCACGAACAACCTAAAGCTCTGAAAGATACGATGTTAGGTCGCTTAGAAGAGGAGAGAGTTGTTCTCCAGGAAGTGGATTTAACCCTTGAAGAACTAGCGCAAATTAATAAGGTCTATATCGTCGCTTGCGGTACAGCCTGGCATGCAGGATTGGTTGGCAAGACCTTGATAGAACGATGGGCACATCTGCCTGTTGAAGTCGATATTGCCTCTGAGTTCCGCTATCGCTCTCCCCTAGTGGATAAGCATACTCTAGTTGTGGTCGTAAGCCAGTCCGGTGAAACAGCCGATACTTTAGCAGCTTTGCGCGAAGCCAAAAACCGTGGTGCACGTGTGGTTGCTGTCACGAACGTCGTCGGAAGTACTGTATCCCGCGAAGCGCATGACGTAATCTTTACTTGGGCAGGCCCAGAGATTGCTGTGGCTTCCACGAAGGCTTACACAACTCAGCTGGAAGGAATGGTTTTACTCGGACTTTATCTTGCACAGGTCAAAGGGACGTTACCTTCTGAAAAGATCGGGGAGATTATCACTGCTCTTAAGAAGATTCCTGCTCAGGTTCAAGAGCTTTTGGATCAGTCAGATCTAATTAAAGAGTTGGCAACGTCATTTGCCACAGTGGAGAATGCTTTCTTTATTGGTCGCTCGTTAGATTGGGCTGTAGCCATGGAAGGATCCCTTAAACTGAAAGAAATCTCCTATATTCACGCCGAAGCCTATGCAGCAGGTGAGTTAAAGCACGGCACCTTAGCCCTAATCACAGAGGCTACGCCCGTTATTGCTTTAGCGACTCAACGGGATGTGTTTGAAAAGACCATTTCTAACGTCAAAGAAGTGAAGGCGCGGGATGCTAAAGTAATTGGATTAACCTATGAGGGGAATACCAGCATGGCGAAGTCGGTGGATCATGTGATCTATATACCGGAGACAATGGATGAACTTTCACCGATTTTGGCAGTCATACCCCTACAACTTCTATCGTATTATGTATCAGTAGCCAGAGGGTGTGATGTCGATAAGCCGAGAAATTTGGCGAAGAGCGTTACGGTGGAGTAGGATTGGGAAGATGGGAGATCCATCTGTGGAACAGAATTAAGTTGTGAACTGTTAAGCAAAGTCGTGAACCGACAAACGTACGAAATTG
>JADQBO010000080.1 GCA_016278585.1 Desulfosporosinus sp. | reverse complement strand
ATCTAATCTTAGGAACGGGTCTATCTGCCTTTTTGTTTCGCGCTATTTTTGGAATTCAAAAACTTCCCCCTCAAGTAGAGTCATTTAAACCTCTCGAATTTCCCATTCTTACAGATATACCGGTTTTGGGTCCGATTCTCTTTAACCATAATATTTTGGTGTATCTAACCCTAGTATTAGTTATAGTTACAGCGGTCGTTCTAGAGAAGACGACCTTTGGCTTAAAGGTTCGTGCCGTTGGAGAAAATCCCAAAGCTTCTGATTCTAAAGGGATTCATGTTCAATTAATTCGTTATATCTGTGTTGCAATTGGCGGTGCATACGCTGGACTGGGTGGTGCATTTCTCTCGATTGGTTTCATGAGTACTTTCCTTGACCGGATGGTTGCTGGAAGGGGCTTTATAGCAGTAGCTGTTGTCATTTTCGCGAGGTGGAATCCTTACCGTGCCTTAGCCGCTGCGCTTCTGTTTGGTGGAGCAGATGCCTTGCAAATGAGGTTACAGGCCATAGGAATACCTATTCCCCATCAGTTTCTGCTTGCCTTGCCGTATGTCTTAACAATTCTCGTGTTGGTAAGTGTGTCTAAGAAGGCGGAATTCCCAGCAGCCTATACTCTTCCCTATACTAGGGCTGAACGCTAAGGGAAAGGGAGTTTTAAAAACATGCAGCGAAAAACTAGACTTTGGCCAGGACTCCTTATCGTTTTAGTTTTATTGATTATTAGTGTAGGGTTTTATCATTTGCCGGGTCAGTCCCATGCTACACAACGGGTCAATGATTTTAATCAGGCTATTAATGCTAACAGACCAGCAGAAATTTACCCTTATCTGATACCAGAATTGAAGGGAATGCTCAGTAAAGAAGAGTTTATACAAAATTTTGCCCAAGAAAGATCCTACCCTTATTTATCCCCACTATATGTCTACTTAGATGAAGTTAAACTTGTTTCGGATCTGAGATCTGGTGAAGCAATTTCCACAGTAGCAGCTCGGTTACCTGGGCAAAAAATGAACGTTAAACTCCTTTATATTAGTGGACAGTATTATATCGATGCTTTTCGAGATATTGCTGATGGCAGCTATTTATTAAAATTTAGTCATAACAAAGATTAGCTATTTTTCTTGGTTCACCCGTGAATGACGTGCTACGGGAAGGGACTATGTAGGTAGAGGGTGGGACATATGAGTTTTAGGACTTTTTCTCCGCGAAGTGAGACTGAGGCGTTGGAATTGTTAAACGATCAATCTGAAAATATCCTGCCAATTGCAGGGGGCACTAATGTATTAGTGGATCTGAACCAACGTAAGCTTGCTCCAAGGGTTTTAGTAAACTTATCGAGGATTGAAGAGTGGAAGCAGATAGAACCTATAGAGGGGGGACTGGAAATAGGTCCTCTAGTAACCCATTCGGAACTCGAAGCTAATCCGCTGATTATAAAGTCATTTGTAGCACTGGCTATGGCAGCGTCTGTTGTAGGCAGCCCGCAAATTAGAAATCGCGGGACACTAGGAGGCAATTTGCAGAGTGCTTCCCCAGCTGCAGATTGTGTTCCGCCTTTGCTTGCCTTTGATGCTATGTTGACCCTCGTAAGCTCTTCTGGTAAACGAGAGGTAAGAGTGTCAGACTTTTTTCTGGGAGTTGGAAAAACACTCCTTAGACCGAATGAATTAATTAGTAGGATTACAGTAAAGAATTACCCTAACCAAATCTCAATCTTTAAGAAAGTGGGTCTGCGTAAGGCTTTGGCAATTTCATTAGTCAATTTAGCCGTAAGCCTGGAACTCGATGAAAATAACCAATGTAGCAAGGCTCGTGTTGCCTTTGGTTCGGTTGCACCAACTCCTATTCGAGCAAAAGGGGCCGAAACTTTTTTAGAGGGTCAGATTATAAATTATGACATTATTAAGGATTTAACTAGGATAGTAGAGCAGGAGATTTCTCCGATCACGGATATCCGTGCCACTGCCACATATCGCAGATACTTAGCAAAAGAACTTCTAATAGAGTTAATGATCAATTTGATAAAAAACAGGGAGGAACACAAATGGCCCAAACCATCTTGAGTTTAACAGTCAATGGCAGGCCGACAGTGGTTCAAATTGAGGAATTTAGGACTCTTCTTTATTTGATAAGGGAAGTTCTCGGACTTAAAGGAACCAAAGAAGGGTGCGGTGAAGGGGTTTGTGGAGCATGCACCGTACTTCTAGATGGACAGGCGGTAAATGCGTGTTTAGTCCTTGCCGTACAGGCGGAGGGTAAGAACTTAATCACGATTGAAGACTTAGGGACTGAGGAAAATCTTCATCCCTTGCAAAAAGCATTTATTGAAGTGGGAGCTGTACAGTGCGGTTATTGTACTCCAGGTATGATATTATCAGCAAAGGCACTTTTGGATAAAAACCATAACCCTAGCGAGAAAGAAATTCGTCGAGGTTTATCTGGAAATCTCTGTCGTTGCACGGGTTACCAGAAAATCATTGAGGCCGTAAAACTTGTTGCAAAGGATTAAGGTATAAGTAAGAACCTAAAATGTTTTTTAGAGATAAAAAGCCTTTGGCAAAAGATTTTTTGCTAAAGGCTATATTACTTTATGGCGGCCCTGAAAAGCACCCTCGTTTAGTGTTCAATCGTCTTTAAACTCATTTTATAGTCTATAATTAGTTCATTGAATTGCTCCGGAGGTGCGCCTTTTCGTATCAACGTCTGAGCTTTTTGGAAAAGGAATTTATGCACATCTTCTCTGTTCCCTAAGAAACTGATCATTTTTTTAAGTCCAGGGTCGTCCGTCATTGTGAAATGATGATTGTATAAGAGACGTGCCCTTGTTTCAGCTTCGACATCTGCTTGTAGCATTGCCATTGGATCTAAGGCTTGATCAACATAGCATATATTCCAAGGGATTCCTTGCGAATTTACATAACTTAGGGGCGGCCCTCCTAACTTGTTAATAGCCACTGCAATCATTTCCATGTGACCGATTTCCTCGGCAGCGATTATACCTAGTAGATCGCGAAGATACCGGTTACGCATATTGGAACGGTGATTTAAGTACTGGGTTGCAGCAGAATATTCACTGTCCCTTCCTCCGTAATGTTCAAGCAGTGTTTGGCCAAATACCGGATCACGGAATTCAACTTGAACCGGATAGAATAGAGGTTTGTTATAACTAAACATGCTGACCCTCCCTTAAACATTAAATTACCTAAATCATTCTATGATCCAGGTAATAATTTGGTTATGAGCTTAGGCTGATTTCCTGCAGCAGTGAATAGATTGGCTTTTTGAGATATGGTATACCATATCTCACTTGCCTTTATTCTATTGAAGGAACTATAATTGCGTTAAACGTAAGTTAATACATATTATCCTAAAGGGGAGAAGAAACGTGGTACATCATTTTTCGCCTATTAAGTATGATGATAAGGGTCATATCCGAGATTCGGTTTTTTCTATTCTTAGAAATGCTATTTTGGATAAGAAGTTAGAACCGGGACAGAGGCTAGTGGAACGTAATATTGCAGAGCAACTGGGAGTTAGTAGGACTCCAGTCCGAGAAGCCATAAATAAGCTAGTATCGGAAAGGTTGGTAACTCATATACCACGCAAAGGGGTCATGGTATCCGGATTTACTAAGGCTGATATTGTAGAGATTTTGGTTATTAGGACATCCTTGGAAACGCTTATCTGCAGTATTGCGGCTACAAAAATTAAACCCCGGGAATTGAAACGTTTAGAAGTTCTAGCTAAGCAGATCTCGGATGAACATGTAAAAGGAAACCTTAAAAAGTCTAACCAATTGAACGATAAATTTCATGAGATAATCTACAGAACCGCTGAAAGCCCACGAGTGTATAGTTTTCTAAATACATTGCATGAGTACATAACTAAGTTTACTCAAGTAGCCTATTCTAGACCTGGTCGATCAGAAGAAGTATGGGTGGAACATAATGCTATTATTGACGCTCTACGTAGACATGACAGCTCTGAAGCAGAGGCTGTAGCAAAAAGGCATGCAGAAAATTCAAGCCAAGCGTTTTTGGATATGGCTTTTAGGGATAAAGGCTATTAGGCGTGTCTTCGAAGTTGGTTGCTTAGGAGAATGATAATAAGGGGTTGATTATTTCAACATTTTGGTATACAAAAATAACAAATATGGTATACCAAATATATTGAATTACTGACCTTAAGGTTATATACTAACGTAAGAAAACCCATGTATAAGTTGGTTTTTTGACCAAATAGGATTTTAATCTAGAGAGGAAGGAGATGAAAGATAATGTTTACACAACTCTGGGATCTGTTAATTGCTTTTGCTAGGGCTAGTAATCTAGGGTTTGGAGGCGGACCAGCCGTTATTCCTCTTATTAAAATTGAAGTCGTGGAGAGGTATCATTGGATGACTAACTCTGAATTCGCAGATGCTCTTGCCGTTGGAAATGCTTTACCAGGCCCAATCGCTACAAAATTAGCTGGTTATGTTGGTTATCAAGAAGCAGGGTGGTTAGGAGCCCTGGTTGCAAATATTGGAGTTATTTTACCTACTGCCCTTGCTGTTATTTTATTGGCACAGTTTTTAATGAAATACTCAAATTCCCCAATCTTAAAAGGAATGCTAAAGGGGGTACGTCCCGTTGTCGTTGTCTTAATAGCTCAAACTGCGTTTGATATGGGTAGAGGCTCTTTTCCAAACCTAACAACGTGGGGAATTGCTTTGGCAACGGTGGTGTCTGTATACTGGTTAAAATTGCATCCCGCACTAATTATCGTAGCATCGATGGGCTTTGGCTTAGTGGTTTTTCGCTAAGCTCTAGATAATTAGGACTAACATAAGATAGAGAAACCTCGGAGTAAGTTTCCTATATGTTCTTATAATTTCGTATTAAAAAGGGGGGCTCTTCGTGCTTAGAAAACTATGGGAGCTATTTATTGGTTTTACCCGCGCTTCAAACCTAGGATTTGGGGGAGGTCCTTCGCTTATTCCCCTCATCAAAGCAGAAGCGGTGGATCGATATAAATGGATGGATAATGAAGAGTTTGCGGATTCTTTAGCTATTGGAAATGCTTTACCTGGACCTATTGCCACCAAAATGGCAGCCTATATCGGCTATAAGGTTGCAGGTTGGTTAGGAGCCTTAATCGCGACCATTGGAACAGTTGCTCCTACGGTAATTGTCGTAGTTTTATTAGGTAGTCTTATTGCTAAATATTCAAACTCTCCGGAACTCAAAGCGATGCTTGAGGCTGTTCGCCCAGTAGTCGTTGTTCTTGTAGCACAAACTGCTCATGATATGGGCAAAAAAGCGTTTCCAACCAGCAGTACATGGGGAATCGCAGTTGTAACAGTTGCCCTACTTTATTTTGTAAATATCCACCCGGCCTTTATAATTGTAACATCCATGTTGTTTGGTTGGGCCGCGTATGGTCGGTCTAAAAAAGTAACGTAGTCAAATAAGCTTGTTTTGAAGTATCTTGATATTATTTGCTTGGAAAGCAAGCTTATATCAATATATACGACCACTTATGGAGCGAGATATAATAATAATAGGGGGGATACGGATGAACGAGTGCGTATTTTGTACACTACCAGAGGGAGCGAACCTTGTAGAGAATGAATTTGCCCGGGCATTTTATGACAAGTATCCAGTAAGTCAGGGACACGTTCTGATTGTTCCGAAAAAGCACGCTTCAAGTTTCTTTGATGCAACTCCAGAGGAGATGGCCAGTGTTGGAGATCTTCTTTCCAGAGTAAAAGAGTTACTAGATGAACGGTTTCAGCCTGATGGCTACAACATAGGAGCAAATGTTGGAGCTGCTGCTGGCCAGACAGTCTTTCATTGGCATGTTCATGTCATTCCGCGTTATGACGGAGACATCGGAACGGTGAGGTGGCATAGCTAAATGATTAATCGGGAAAGATTGTTAGCAGAGTTTTTTGAGCTAATTAGAATCGATTCTCCGACTAAGAAGGAGCGACAAATAGGGGATATTCTTAAAAGTAGTCTGGAGAGTTTAGGTATGACAGTAACCGAAGATGATGCTGGCCGAACCATTGGAGGTAACTGCGGCAATGTTTTTGCCTATTTAAAAGGAAACCTGCCAAAGGCTCCAATTATTTTGTTTTCTGCCCATATGGATACGGTAGACCCCTGCCTAAATATTGAGCCGGTATTGCATGAAGGAGTCATTACCTCAGCCGGCCCGACAATCTTAGGAGCAGATGACAAGTCAGGGATAGCGCCAATCTTGGAAGCCCTAAGAACTATCAAAGAGCAAAACATTCCCCATGGTGATATTCAGCTTATTCTTAGTATAGCCGAAGAGGGGGGCCTTAATGGCGTTAAGAATCTAGATAAAACCCAACTGAAGGCTGACCTTGGATTTGTTATGGATTGTGTGGGTGGACCAGGAGAAATTATTCTGGCGGCTCCGGGACAAGATCGGCTCAATGTGGTGATAAAGGGCAAGGCTGCTCATGCTGGTTTTGCTCCAGAAGAGGGAATCAGCTCAATTTTAGTAGCAGCCAAGGCGATCTCAAGCATGCCGACAGGTAGGATTGATGAGGAAACCACGGCAAACATTGGGACAATTCAAGGGGGCAGAGCTACGAATATTGTAGCTGACCAAGTTGATATAACTTGTGAGTCAAGAAGCAGAGATTTAACCAAACTAGAACATCAAACTGCTCAGATGTGTGAAGCATTTCAACGCTGTGCCGAGGAAATGGGCGCGGTCGCAGAAATTGAAGTCCTTCGCTTATATGAGCCATTTACACTATCGGAGGAGTCTCAAGTGGTGGTTATTGCCAGCCAGGCTGCTAAGTCTGCTGGGTTTGAAGTGATCACTGGGTCGACTGGTGGGGGTAGTGATGCTAATTACTATAACCTCTATGGTATACCCTGCGCTGTTTTGGGAACTGGGATGCAAAAGCCCCATACAAATGAGGAGTGGATGGAAGAAGAAGATTTATATAAGACCGCTGAATTGTTAATTGAGATTATTAAGGTAGTGGCGAAAATTGAGAAAGAGTAGTAACCGTCCTCAGTTCACGTTCAAAGTGGATTGAGGACGGTTGTGTTTTCTGGATGGTTAAGGAGCGTATGGAATCAGCTTAGTAGAACCTAATTTTAAGCAGAGAATTTTGATTAGGTTAGTAAATTTAGTGATTTTCGGGAAAACTGAGAAAATAAAAGCTAAGTGAGGTAGATGGATGTGACCAAAGATTATAGTGAGAAGGATTTATTGAATGATAGACATGCAGAACGTGAGTGGATGGTTCGGACCCAACTAATAGACCGTGATATAACGGATGAGGCGGTAATCCATAGTCTGCTCAAAGTTCTACGACATAGGTTTGTTAATGAAGATAAACAAGAGTTTGCGTATTATGACACGGCCCTGGAAATAGAGGCAGAGCAAACCATTAGTCAGCCATATATTGTAGCCCTTATGGCTCAAGCTCTGGGTTTAAAAGCAAATGACAAGGTTTTAGAAATAGGAACGGGATCTGGTTATTCGGCAGCGGTATTATCTCGAATGGCCTTGAGCGTTTATACGATTGAGCGTCATGACTTACTCGCTCGTCTTGCAGAGGAACGATTTAGGAATCAAGGTTATAAAAATATTGAAGTGCGTGTGGGGGACGGTACACTTGGATGGTTAGAAAAAGCACCCTTTAATGCTATTTTGGTCACTGCAGGGGGGCCCGTGATACCTGATTCCCTAGTTAATCAGTTAGCTTTAGGTGGTCGTTTAGTAATTCCGGTAGGGGATAAAGGGGAACAACATTTACTCCGTGTTAAGAAAACATTAGAAAACGAATTAATCGAAGAAACGTTAGGGTTAGTACGGTTTGTCCCTTTGATTGGAACAAAGGGTTGGAACGAGATGGGAAAATCCTGTTAGATTAAGCCCTAAACCAGTGATTTTTTTGTTATAATAAGAACAACTTAGAAAGCATTTAATTAAGGAGATGTTCGTTATTATGATAGAGAAGGCCTTGGAGGTATTGCAGAGGTATTTCGGGTATACACAATTTCGAGATGGCCAGCAAAAAGTGATCATGAGTCTACTCCAGGGCTCGGATACTGTAGCCATTATGCCGACAGGAGCGGGAAAATCACTCGCTTACCAAATCCCTGCCCTATTGTTTGAGGGAACGACTCTTGTAATTTCTCCGCTGATTTCCTTAATGAAAGATCAGGTCGATGCATTACAACAATACGGCGTACCTGCGACCTTTATTAACAGTTCATTGTCCCTTAAAGAAGTTAGGGTCCGAATAGAACGGGCCGCACGTGGAGATTATAAGCTTTTGTATGTCGCACCTGAACGATTGGAGTCGGATAATTTCCGTAGTCTTTTGGAGTCTCTGCAGGTCTCCTTCTTAGCAATTGATGAAGCGCATTGTGTCTCTCAGTGGGGACATGATTTTAGACCCAGTTATCTTCATCTAGGGCCTTTTCTTAAGTCGCTTTCCCAAAAACCGTTAATTGGAGCTTTTACTGCAACGGCAACTGAAGAGGTTCAGTCAGATATCGTCCGGTTGTTGGGATTAAGGGAACCAGGGATATTTGTGACAGGCTTTGACCGTCCAAATCTTACGTTTTCAACGCTTCGAGGGGAAAACAAGAAGGACTTTGTGTTTGATTATACCCGAGCACATGCCGACCAATCGGGAATTATTTATGCGGGAACGCGTAAAGAGGTGGACAATCTCCAAGGGTTTTTAACGAAAAACGGTTTAAAAGCTGGAAAATACCACGCGGGTATGTCTGATGAAGATCGCCAAAAGAGCCAAGAGGATTTCCTTTTTGATGAGATAACTGTCATGGTGGCTACCAATGCGTTCGGGATGGGAATTGATAAATCTAATGTCCGTTATGTAATCCATTATAATATGCCAAGAAATATGGAGGCCTACTATCAAGAGGCAGGGCGTGCAGGGCGCGATGGTGAACCAGGAGAGTGTCTTTTGTTGTTTTCTCCTCAAGATGTGGTGTTGCAAAGATACTTGATTGAACAGACTATTTTTCAACCGGAACGAAAAATGAATGAGCTAAAAAAAATTCAGGGGATGGTTGAGTACTGTCATACGCCTCGGTGTTTGCGCAAAACAATTTTGGAGTATTTTGGTGAGGAAGACGTACAAGAAGAATGCGGTAACTGTAGTAGCTGTAACGATGAGCGAGAAATTGTAGATATTACGTTAGAAGCACAAAAAATTTTTTCCTGTATTTATCGGATGAGGGAACGTTTTGGCATCGGTTTAGTAGCTGAGGTATTAAAAGGATCTCGTAAAGCGAAGATCAGGGAACTTTGTTTTGACCAACTTTCCACCCATGGTATTATGCAGGAGATTTCTCTGCAGGAGATTAAAGATCTTATCAACCGATTAGTGGCTGAGGGCTATTTGCAACTATCCAATGGAGAATATCCCGTGGTAAAACTCCTGCCTAATGCAATTTTAGTGTTGAAAGGAGAAGCAAAAGTCACTCAAAAAGTGTCAGCTAAGCCTTCTCGAGAGGAATCAGACGAGGTTAGTTTATTTGATCGTTTACGTGTACTTCGCAGGGAAATAGCCATCCGAGAAAATCTTCCGCCATATATGATCTTTGCGGATAGTACTTTAAGAGAAATGGCTCAAGTGTGTCCTTTGAATCACCGGGCGATGCTTCGTATCAGTGGAGTTGGAGAACGAAAATTAGAAAAGTACGGGGACGAATTTTTAGCGTCAATCTGGAGTTTTAGTAAGGACGGTAAACGTTTAGGGGAGACGAATTCGGATACATTTGCTGATGTAGTGACGTTACAGCCAAAAAGCAAACAAGGCTTGGGACAGTTAGATGATCAAACGGACAGTGGGTTTACTGTAGAGAAGATTGCTAATTTAGCAGATGCTACTATGGAAAAAATACCCAGCCACCACCAAACTCTTCTAATGTACCTGGAAGGGCATTCCTTAGAAGATATAGCTAAACTCAGGAAAGTTACCCCCATCACCGTTCAAAATCATCTTGTGCGCTGTGGCGCTGATGGACAGGCTATTCCTTGGGATGACTTTATTCCGACCGAACAAGAATCACACATTCTGGAGGCTATCCGACAAGTAGGTCGAGAGAGATTACGCCCTATTAAAGATCTTCTCGCAGATGAGGTGGAGTGGTTTACGATCCGAGCAGTTTTAGAAAAGCATAAAGTTGTAGGTGAAGAATAGCGATTATGTAAGTCTTTTTTGAATCCTTTCTCTGCTAGTATGAGCCGAGGGAGGATTCAAGTAGTATTGCTAAAAATGATCTTGAAAAGCTATATAGGTAGAAGGAGTTAATAAATGGCATGCAAAACAGTGAACAAGGGCATATTCGTAAACCTGTAAAGACCAATCGTTCTGTTGTTTTGGCTAGCGTATTGTTAGCAGTTTTCATATCAGCCATAGAAGGTACGATTGTGGCGACTGCGATCCCTAGCATTGTTGGAGATCTCGGTGGCTTTTCCCTGTTTAGTTGGGTTTTCTCGGCCTTTTTTTTGGCACAAGCAGTGACAATCCCAATTTACGGTAAACTTGCGGATTTATACGGAAGAAAGCCTGTTTTTACGTTCGGAGTTCTAGTTTTCCTAATCGGTTCTGTGCTTTGTGGTTTCGCAAAAACGATGAATATGTTAATTATTTTTCGGCTATTTCAGGGCCTTGGGGCTGGAGCTATTCAGCCTATTGCCATTACTATTATCGGGGATATTTTTTGCGTGTCTGAACGTGCGCGGATCCAAGGCTATATTTCTAGTGTCTGGGGAGTTTCCTCTATCATTGGCCCAGCCTTAGGAGCATTCTTTGTGCAATACATTCATTGGGCTTGGATTTTTTGGGTGAATATACCGATCGGTGTACTTGCTGTGGCAGGAATATGGTTTTTTCTAGGTGAGACAGTACATAAGCAGCAACATAGTATTGACTACCTTGGCTCGGCTCTAATGTTTATTTCAATTAGTGCCTTGATGGTTGTCTTTATACAGGCAGGAACTGCTTGGACTTGGTCATCAGCCCCGGTATTTCTATTATTAGGGATATCTATTATTGGTTTTTATCTGTTTGTTCTGCAGGAAAAACATGCCCCAGAGCCGATTATGCCTTTGGCAATCTGGAAAGACTCTTTACTTGTAGTTTCCAATCTAGCGACGCTAACGACTGGTTTTGTCATTATCGGTATCTCATCATTTTTGCCAACCTATGTTCAAGGTGTGATGGAAAAATCTCCAGTTATATCAGGTTTTGTGCTTGCCTTTATGACAATAGGCTGGATGATAGGAGCCATGTTAGCTGGTAAGATTATGTTTAAACTAGGGTTTAGACGTATCGCAATCCTTGGAGGGTTTTGGATTGTAATGGGTTCAATGTTTTTAATAACCATGCGTCCGGAAAGAGGCTGGATTTGGGCTGGAGTCGGATCTCTTTTCATTGGTATTGGAATGGGACTTGCTCGAACTGTTTTTATCGTGGGGATTCAGGAAAGCGTGGAGTGGCAAATGCGTGGAGTAGCAACAGCCTCTAATATGTTTATGTCTATTTTAGGAAGTACAATGGGTGCTGCCCTTTTAGGTGGGGTTTTAAATACCAAATTGGCAAGCTATTTAAATGGTGTAAGTGGAGAAACCTTTAACGTAGATGTTATCAATGTCTTACTTGACCCAGTAAAGAGAGAGGTGCTTTCCCCTAGAGTTATAGATATAATGACGTCAGGCTTAACGATTTCGCTTAAATACGTCTTTTATGGTGTTGGTTTTTTTGCAGTATTAAGTATGATATTAGTTATGTTTTTTCCAGCTAAAACTAGAGATGAATAAATTATAAACTTAAAGCCTAAATTCTAGTGAGTAAAAATTTTAGTGTAAGATTTGATATAAGGGTATTGACCATCTTTCAGGAACGTGATAAGGTAACAAATGTCGCTCTTGGGGGTAATACTTGAAGAGAAAGACAATGGGAAAAGAAGAAAATACTTGTTGACAGCAAACGCTGAAAATGGTATTATAATTGAGTGCCACAAAGGCGCAGGGCAATCCATCCCTGATCTTTGAAAACTAAACAACAAGGACAGCCAATGAGAGAAACTCGAAAGAGTTTCA
>JADQBO010000286.1 GCA_016278585.1 Desulfosporosinus sp. | reverse complement strand
GCCGTTTGGCGAAAGTCTCCACTGGAGACTTTCGTATCGCCAGGTAACAAGCGAAGGAGTGACAGGGGGACGGGGTTATTGACAACATTTAATGTTGTCAATAACCCCGTCCCCCTGTCACTCCTAGTTGGAACTAAGTTCGAATATAAAGCAAGGAGTTCTACTTAAAAACCAAATAATCAACTAACTTATAATCTTTGGAGGTTTTATCGCCATTGCTATTAATCCAGCCTACGTGGAATCTAATCGGGTCAAGTAATACTTTTAATTTATCATCCGTTAGCTCTCTATAGTATAAAACGAAATTTCTCTCAGCAATCGATACCTCTTCACCATCATTGTTAATATTCACTTCGTTTCCAAACCATAACCGTTTAGAGGTTAGGATTTGTTTAAACTCGGAAGTACTAGGTACGATTAATTCTTTCTCTCTAACACTTTTCCCATTTATAATCCCTACTTTAAGTACAAAATTACGAAAATCATCTATTTTAGGATTTTTAATACCTTCAGTCCCCACTCTTTCAAATTCCTTTTGGGATAAATGATTTACTTGAGCCACTATATTTATAGTTGTTGTTTGATCTCTGAGTTCACTGACTGCTGGAATGGATGGAGTATTTCTAGAACAACCTGCTCCAAGGATTAGGGCTGCTAGTAAAGTGCCTAAAAGAAATTTATTCATTCTGAGACCTCCCAGTTTATGATGGTGATGATTTTATCACATCAAAAGAGATTGGCATAGTTATATACTGGTAAGAGGTCAAATCTGCAAAGTAGTTGAATATTAATAATATACAGAAAATTATAAATTATCTATTTTCAATCATGTAAAACCGTGCTAAGATGAGTGAAAGTGAATGAGTAGACATTCATAGCTTAAGGAGGCAGAAAGATGGAAACAGCTACTTTTGAGAGACCTTGGTTTCGTTTTTATGAGCCAAATGTTCGAAAGCAGGTAGAAGTTCCGGAGATAACTCTGGTGGAGATGTTCAAAAAAACAGCCTCTAAATATCCGGATAATCCGGCATTGATTTTCGGGGGCAAGACAACGACATATAGAGAAATGGATATTCTAATAGAGCGTATGGCTAAAGTACTTGTGCAAAGAGGGATAAAAAAGGGAGATCGAATTTCCATATTTATGCCTAATAGTTCTAACTGGGTAATCACGTTTTTTGCAATTCAAAGAGTAGGGGCCCTGGTAGTTCAAACAAATCCTCTTTATGTGGAAAGCGAACTAAAAGCATTATTACAAGATTCTGGGGCCATAGGAATAATTTCTATTCCACAGCTTTTGCCCCGGATTACTCCTATCCAAGGGGAAGTGGGATTAAAATTAATTGCCTTAGACTACTTAAGTGCATTTTCAGGGTTAGAGGGTTTGGGGCTAGCAGATAACCCTGTGTATATGGACCTTCAGAAACAACTATTAGATGTAAGCTTAGATGAATTAGAGTCACCACCCTTGGTAAGCCAACCTAGTGATACGGCTGTTTTACAGTACACAGGAGGGACAACAGGAACTGCTAAAGGAGTTATGTTAACTCACCACAATCTTGTGGCAAATGCACTTCAAGCATGGGAATGGATAGTAGGCCAAGAAGGAGAAGAAAGAATATTAACGGTATTACCTTTATTCCATATATACGCTTTGACGGCATGTATGAACTTATCAATACTATCCGGTGGAGCTATGATTATTCTACCTAGATTCGATATCGATGCTGTGCTGCAACACATTAATGATTATGAGCCAACCTTCTTTCCTGGTGCCCCAACCATGTATGTCGCTGTGATTAATCATCCTCGGATCAAGGAATACAAAATATCGTCGATTCGATGCTGTCTAAGTGGATCAGCCCCGCTTCCCAAAGAAGTTGCGATTCGTTTTGGGGAATTAACAGGTGGAAGGTTGGTGGAGGCTTATGGCTTATCAGAAGCATCACCTGCAACCCATTTAAATCCGATATTCAATTCCCGAGTGGGCTCGATCGGTGTTCCAGCTCCCAATACGGATGCTAAGATTATGGACTTGGAGACTGGTCTTAAGGAACTTCCTCCCGGAGAGATTGGTGAGTTGGTAGTGAAGGGAAACCAGGTTATGACAGGATATTGGCAAAAACCTGAGGAAACAATCGCTGTTTTACAGGATGGCTGGCTTTATACTGGTGATATTGCCCATAAGGATAAAGACGGATTTTTCTATATAGTAGATCGAAAGAAAGATATGATTATCACTGGCGGTTATAATGTCTACCCCCGGGACATAGAAGAAGTCCTCTATACCCATCCAGCCGTGATGGAGGCAGTGTGTGCTGGAATTTCTAATCCGTATTGGGGAGAAATGGTTAAGGCATATATCGTTAGAAAAGAAGGGTCTAGTGTAACGGAAGAAGAGATTTTGAACTTTTGTCAAGGCAAGCTTGCGGCATTTAAAATTCCTAAGCAGATTGAAATCCGTGAAAGCTTACCTAAGACGGCTGTCGGCAAAGTTTTACGTCGTTACTTAGTTGACGAAGAGCGGGAAAAAATGTTACAAGAAGAAAAGGCTGCACAGGTTCAGGCGGCTGCTGCAAAGGAGTAACTTTGAAAACATAAATAAGGGAGCACGAGGCTCCCTTTAATGCTATTAGGGAGAACGAAATAGGAGACATCTAAAACAGATGTCTCCTATTTATTTAACGTTGTGATAAAAGAATGAACGTAGGACTAAGCTAAGTTTGTTATTTTACTAATAGTTACTTCTTAGATCGTAAGGCTTCCTCTTTAGAAAGCCCATGCCCATCCCGGGAATCCATGCTCGGTTGATCTTCCGGACGAGATGGAATCGGCTTAGTATCAGGGTTAGGGTTTCTTTCAGGGAATTTCTTAATCACGGATACGTCACTCCTTCCTAAGATAATAATTATGAACTGTAACAAAATTATTCTGCCCTTTTTAAATAAGGAATACTACGTAACCTATAAAAAGAGTACTCTTTGCAAAAATTAGAGGAAGAAAAAGATAGTGAACAGAAACAAGCGAGGAGCAAGCATAACAAGGCAAATATCACCTAAAGAAAATGTTGACACACAACATACAGTGTGATTAAATTCAAAGAGTACTATATATGGGGGTGTGGCTGTGCACTGTCCATTCTGCGGAAATGAGGATACGAAAGTTCATGATTCACGTCAGGTTGAGGAAGGAACTGCGGTCCGTAGACGCAGGGAATGTGAACATTGTTTGCGTCGATTTACCACCTTTGAAAAGTTTGAGGATTCCCCGCTCGTCGTTGTAAAAAAAGAGGGCCGACGTGAAGGGTTTTCTCGATCTAAAATGATGGCGGGCATGCTTAGAGCTTGTGAAAAGCGGTCAATTTCTATTGAAGAAATCGAGGACGCGGCCTACGCAATTGAAAAGAAACTGCGTAACCGCATGGAGCGAGAAGTGTCCAGTTCTGAAGTTGGAGAAGCTGTGTTAGAACAATTGTTTAATTTGGATGAAGTTGCTTACATACGTTTTGCATCTGTCTATCGTCAGTTCAAAGACATACAACGCTTTATGGAAGAGTTGCATGAACTAATTGAAAAGCGAGGAACTATTAAGAAAAGGAATTAAGCTAAAGATAAAGGAAAGTTGGGGATACGAGTTGAGTTTCATAGGACAAGCACCAAAAACCTGGCCGAAGGCTAATTTAACACCTAATGCACGGGTTATATTAGCAAAACGGTATTTAAAGCAAGAAAATGGACAAGTAGCAGAGACAGCTGAAGACATGATCTTTCGCGTAGCTAGTGTGGTTGCAGAAATTGAAGAGGCTAACTATGGTAAGAGCAAAGAGGATACTCAAGCCCTAACCAAAGACTTTTATACTATGATGGCCAATCTTGAGTTTATGCCAAACTCGCCCACCCTGATGAATGCAGGTAGAGATCTCGGTCAGTTAAGTGCTTGTTTTGTATTGCCGATTGAAGATAGTATGGAAAAAATATTTGATGCGATTAAAAATGCAGCAATTATTCATAAATCTGGGGGAGGGACAGGCTTTAGTTTTTCTCGTTTACGACCTAAAAATAGCATGGTCCGTTCGACGGGTGGAGTGGCCTCCGGTCCTATTTCATTCATGAAAGTATTTAATTCTGCGACGGAAGCGGTTAAGCAGGGTGGCACACGGCGGGGAGCCAATATGGGAATTCTTCGTGTCGATCATCCAGACATTGTCGATTTCATACAGTGTAAAGAAGATAATAAAGAGATTACGAACTTTAATATTTCCGTGGGTATTACGGAAGAGTTTATGCAAGCTGTTCGAGAAGGGCGTCCGTATGATCTCATAGATCCCCATTCGGGCAGTTCAGTCGGTCAATTATCCGCGCCTGAGATTTTTAATAAAATTGTAGACCATGCTTGGCAAAATGGAGAGCCTGGTATTGTCTTTCTGGATCGCTTAAATCAAGGAAATCCTACTCCATTGTTGGGAGAGATTGAAGCTACAAATCCTTGTGGTGAGCAACCCTTGCTCCCAAATGAAGCCTGTAACTTAGGTTCGATTAACTTGAAATTAATGGTCGTCGAAAAAGATGGCAAGATGGTAATTAACTGGGAAAGGCTAAGTCAAGTGACCCGATTATCGGTCCGTTTCCTGGATAATGTTATTGATGCGAATCAGTATCCACTGCCAATTATTGATGAAGTCGTTAAAGGAAATCGTAAAATCGGTCTAGGCGTAATGGGATTTGCAGATATGCTTATCTTACTTCAAACCTCGTATGCCACAGAAGACGCAGTTGATTATGCCGAAAAAGTAATGAAATATATTCAAACGGAAGCCCGTATTGAGTCCCAACGCCTAGCTGAAGAACGGGGAACTTTCCCAAATTATGAAGGCTCTATTTATGATGGGGTCATGAAACTCAGGAACGCTACGCTGACAACCATAGCTCCTACCGGAACCATTTCTATGATTTGTGCCGCTTCGAGTGGGGTAGAACCCCTATTTGCCGTTGCCTACACTAAGACCGTGATGGATGGAACCGCTTTAGTAGAAGTCAATCCGCTTTTCGAAGCCTTTGCCAAAGAATTCGGTTTTTATTCCCAAGAACTCACGCAAACGATTGCAGAAATGGGGACTGTCCTAGGGTTGCCAGAAGTTCCAAACTGGGTACAGGAAGTCTTTACTACGGCTCAAGAGATTGCCCCTGAATGGCATATTCGAATTCAGGCAGCGTTTCAGAAATATACAGATAACGCAGTTTCCAAAACGATTAACTTCGCTAACTCAGCGACACGAGAAGAAATTGCTGAGGCGTATCGATTAGCAGATGAACTAAACTGTAAAGGATTAACAGTTTATCGCGATGCTAGTCGAGAAGAACAGGTGCTTTCTACGGGTACTCTTACAGCATCGCCCCATGACAGTACAAAACAGGCCTCAGAACACTTATCTGCTCCCAAAATACCGTTTATTCCCGAGGTGAACACAGTTGTTCCGCGACCACGACCGACCACAACCCTAGGCGTTACGGAGAAAATAAAAATTGGGTGTGGAAACCTATATGTCAGTGTTAATGCGGATGAAAAAGGGATTTGTGAAGTGTTTACGAATACTGGCCGTGCAGGAGGATGTTCCTCCCAATCTGAAGCTACAGCCCGTTTAATCTCTATTACACTGCGTTCTGGCTTATCCGTTGATGCAATTACTGAACAAATCAAAGGGATTCGCTGTCCGGCGTGTATGCGGCGTGAAGGTGTTAATGTTACCTCCTGCCCGGATGCCATTGCCCGAGTGATTAAGAAATATAATGAAGTCGGGGTAAATTTTGCCAAGGTTCAAATGGGTGGACAAGAACAAGTTCGTGAGGCTGAAAAATCTGAAGTTGGGCGAGGGGAACCTTCAACGGAAAAGGGCGTAGTTAAAAAGGCCCGTGCTAACGTTGCTCCTGGAAATGCCTGTCCAGAGTGTGGTATGTCAATCAACCATGAAAGTGGTTGCGTTGTTTGTACGCACTGTGGTTACTCTAAATGTGGGTAAGGTTGTTGTTCACAGATAATGAAGTCTGATACTGAATAATGAAGTTAGACACTATTGGACATTAATAGGATTGTCGCTTAGAAAAATTAATAACTAAAAGCATCTAGGCCAATAACTGAATACTACGGTTATTGGCTTTGTTTTATAAAAATGGTGGAGCAGTCAGACCAGTATTCATGCTGGATGGGATGATGAACTGCTGGAACTGGCAGCGAAAAGTGGTTGCAAGCAACTGTTTCTAGGGTTGGAATCCATATCTCAAATAAGCCTTGATCACGCTAATAAATCCTTCAACAAAGTTAGAGACTACTATGAAATTATAAGAAGAATTCATTCATATGGGATATCTGTTCAAGTAGGGATTATCTTTGGTTTTGACGAAGATGATCTAAATATATTCAGCAGTACGATTGATTTTTTGGAAACTGCTGGAGTTCAAAACGCTACCTTTAATATGCTTATACCATATCCGGGTACTCCTCTGTTCAAGCGTCTTGAAAAAGAAGAGAGAATATTGACCTATGACTGGAGTAAATACAATGGCAGACGCGATGTTGTTTTTAAACCAAAAAATATGAGTTGTTCCGAATTATTAGAAGGTTTTAATTAGGTAAACAGTCAGTTTTATTCTCTAAAAAGCATCGGAAAAAGATTAAGCAAATCATCAGCAGGCCTATGGTGGAATATTCCTTTGAATCTCTCGTACTATTTTTCATACAAACTTTACGGACAGAAAAGCTAGAAAGCAACAAATTTTAAACCGTAGGACGGGATGCATCACACCATAGCTCGTGGTTCGAAAATAGTTCGGTTGTCCAATAGAGGCACCTGCACGGCTGACTATATCCAAAAATGCCCACAGCTTTTTGTCGAGGACATGCTCTATAATAAGACCAATAGAAGATACAGTGTGAAAGGGGCAGGACCCATGCGGATTTTACATACATCAGATTGGCACCTTGGACGAACCCTCGAGGGGAGAAGCCGGATTGAAGAACAAATCTCGTTTATCAATGAGCTTTGCACGATCGTTGAAGAAGAAATGGTAGATCTTATCTTGATTGCAGGAGACGTCTTTGATACTGTAAATCCTCCAGCTGTTGCAGAAGAACTTTTTTATAACGCCTTGAATCGATTGTCAGATAGCGGAAGGCGGGCAATTGTGGTGATCGCTGGGAATCACGACAATCCAGAGCGACTTTGTGCGGCAAGCCCTCACGCAGTACAGCATGGAATTACATTGTATGGTCTTCCAAAAGAAGTTTTAACAGCTAGTCCTAGTTTTTTGGGCCAGCCGAATCCGGGGAAAGTTACAAGAGTTGCCGCAGGCCAAGGGTGGGTAGAACTACATATTCCTAGTTGTTCAGATCCGGCCATTGTGGCTATGCTGCCTTATCCTTCTGAATCTCGGCTTAATGAGGTTTTAAGTAAAAGCTTAGATGAAGAAATCCTACGTGAAGAATACTCTAAGCGCGTTCAGCAATTATTTTCCTCGTTTGGTCAGCACTTTCGCCCAGATGCGGTTAACCTTGGCATAAGCCATCTCTTTGTACGTGGAGGGATGGAATCAGAGTCAGAGCGTCCGATTCAATTGGGAAGCGCGCCAACGGTAGAGGTAAATGCGATGCCCTCAAATGCACAATATATTGCCCTTGGACATTTGCATCGCGCTCAGATTGTCAAAGGAACCTCAGCACCCACCCGTTACTCCGGCTCGCCACTCGCCTATAGTTTTTCCGAAACAGGATATGCCAAATCTGTAATGCTTGTTGAAGCTTATCCAGGTCAAGAGGTCACGACCCGGGAGATATTTTTAAGCGCCGGTTACCCATTGGTAAAATGGCAAGCAAAAGAGGGGTTGGCTCAGGTGCAGCAGTGGATCGATGAAGGCAAGGACCATAATGCCTGGATTGATTTAGAGGTTTTTGTTCAAAGTCCACTTCAATCTCAAGATATCCATAATCTACGTCGTCAGAGGGAGCGTCTGATTAATATTCGCCCCGTTTTCCCGGAAACGGAAAAGATTGTTGCAGAAGCGCGCTCTAAATTGCCCATTGACGAGCTCTTTCGTAAGTTTTACCATGATCGAACGGGTGGAGCAGAGCCAGAACAGGAATTAATGGCTATGTTTTTATCCTTAATTGATCCAGACAAAGATGATTCGACCTCGTCATCTCAACTACAAACCATTAGAGATGAGGAGGCTGAGACAGCATGAAACCGATCAGCTTAAGAATAGCGGGCTTGAACAGCTACCGGGAAGTACAGGAAATAGATTTCTCTAAACTATGTGAAACGGGTGTATTCGGGATTTTCGGCTCAACTGGTAGTGGGAAATCGACAATTCTTGATGCCATCACCCTGGCCCTGTATGGAACGGTCGAACGGGCGTCCAACAATACCCAAGGGATTCTTAATCATGGGGAAACCCAGCTCACGGTGGAATATAGTTTCTCATTAGCATCAGGCGACCAACGAATAACCTATCGGGCGGAACGGGCTTATCGACGCTCAGGGGATCGAACGGTCAAGGCGTCTACCTGTCGCCTAGTAGAAATAGTCAATGAGGTTGAAACTGTTTTAGCCTCCAAGGCCGATGAGATGACCAAGAAAATTGAGACTGTTATAGGCCTTAACGTGGAGGATTTTACCCGAGCGGTTGTTCTACCTCAGGGGAAATTTGCAGAGTTTCTCACGATTAAGCCTAAAGATCGGCGGCTAATGTTAGAGCGGTTATTTTCCCTTGAAGCCTACGGCAGAGAACTCACTGCTCGTATTACTGAACACCTGGATAAGGCTAGATTTAACTTAAACGGGGTAGAACAACGGCAGCAGGGTTTAGGAGATGCTTCGGCGGAACGGGTAAAGGAAGCGGAAACGGATTTACAAGTTGTCATTGTCAAGACTGAGAGTATCAAGAATGACTTAAAAAGCTTAAAGCTACAATATGATGAAGCAAAAGAAATTTGGAGCCTTCAAGAACAGTTACAACAGCTAAAGGACAAAGAGACCCAGCTTACCACTGAAAAACCCACTATAGATATAATAGCAACCCACTTAAGTCTTGCTGAGCGGGCAGAATCGATACGTACTCTTCTGGAAGAGAGAGCCTTATCTGAACATCGATTCAGGGAGGCTAAAGGACAGGCCGAAGACTTAGATAAGAGGTTTATTGTGGCAAGGCTCGAAAAGGAAACTGCTGAAGTAAAGTGGGTTGAGGCAAACCAAAAACGTCAAGATACGGAGCCGCGCTGTTTACGCAGGCTGGAACAACTAGAGCATGCCAAAAGCTTAGAAGTTGATATCCAGGCGCGTCAAAGACGGTTAAGTGAAACACGTCATAAATACAGCCTGCTTGATGGAACTCGAAAGGGTTTAGAACAAACAATTCAAGACTCTATCGAGAGAAAAGCAAACATTGTAAAACAGCAGCAAGATATAAAAGTCAGTATCAGTGAAATTACGATAGACCCTGCCCAGCGGAGGCAGGTTAATGCATCGTCTCAAGCATTAGAAGGGTATGAAATGGTCTCTAAGCAAGTGGAGGGTTTGCAAATAGACTTGGCTAGAAACCTATCTGAAAGGGAAGAGCGGCAATTAGAATTTCACACTTCCCTTAGGGAGGTGCAGATTGCTCAGAAAATGGTAGATCAATTGAAAGCAACTCTAATGAACATGCACCAAGACCCTCCAGTTTATGAGGAAGCTTTAAGTGAAAAAGCTCAAGAGGTAGAGCGTGATCGGCATAAAATTGCTAATATTGAGCGGTCCGAGCTGGAAGGGAGTGCAGAACGAGAGCATCTGCAAAGGATCTCTAAGGATCGCCAAAAATCGAACGTCGAAGTGGAAAGTAGAGAGAAAGAACTGGCGCAAATTTCTGTAGCAGTTCAGGAGGCCAAAGCATTTTTCGAACGGAAAATGGCGGAAGTGAAGGGACTAGAGCAAGAAAATCTTGCTGGGTTGCTGGTAGAAAACTTAGTGGACGGACAAGCTTGTCCAGTCTGTGGTTCAAGTCAGCACCCTGAGCCTGCTCGGGTTTTGGATGATGAGAGATTGGCCCGAGCGAGAATTGAACTGGAGCAGATAACAAAAGACCTCCAAAGTTTAGAGGGGAAATGCGTGGAATGCGCGACCTCACTGGCCGTGACTAAAGTCCAGTTGACATCTAAAGTTGAGCTTGAGCAAAACCAGTTAGATAGTTTTGACAACAAGCAACGCGCTATTACTACTTATCGGTTGAAATTAGCCGAAGCCGACCGTAATAAGAAAGTTGAGGTCTTAAAGGCGCAACTAACTGAACAAGAATTAAAGTTAACAACTGACCGTCGGGTCTTAAACCAATGGAAAGTAGATCAAGAGCAGTGTAACCGGCAGTTGGAGGATGCCCAGCGGAGGCTTATCGAAGTAGACAAAAATCAACATAAAGCGAGTGCTCAAATTGCTTCTTTAGAGGGAGTAGGGAAAGAAGTTCACAATCGTTTAAAGCAACTGCTTGAAGACCAAGTTCGACGCAAAGCAGCTTTAGACGATTTGCGTGGGGAGATTGCTATAGGGGACATTATAGTATTACAAAAGCGATACGCCAATTGGGATCAGATGATGAGCACCTTAAATCAGAACTTATCTAGCCTCGAAGAAGAGTCGAGAAAAGCAGATGAGGTTCAGGAACAATTATTTCTGGAAAAGACGAATTGTGAACTGGAGCTTCAGAATTTAAGAACCATGGGAACAGAATCAGCTCGTGATTTAGAAGAGCTACAGAGTAGATGTGATACTTTAACTGAGGGACAGCCCGCTGATGAATTGATTCAGGAGGTTAAACAAGAATTAGTGCTGAGAGTTGGGGCAGAAGAAATCCTTAAGAAGGCTTATGAACAGGCCAAAGACGTATGGACTCAGGCAGAACAGACTCAGGCAGTTGCCCATAAAACTCTCGAATTATCCCGAGAGAGGTTTGATACGGATCAGCAAAGGCTAAATTTGGGCCTTCAAACAGCACAATTTATGACTGCGGCAGAGGCACAAAGCGCATTATGTAAGGTCGCTGAGCGGTTGAAAATGGAACAAGACATCTCGACTTTCCAGCAAAAGGTTTTGCTTAATAAGCAAAAGCGTCAAGATGTGGAAGAAATGCTTAAAGGACGCAAGCTTCTTCCCGAGGAGTGGCTTGCTTGGCCAATTCGGCTTAAGGAGCTTGAAAGGGCTTATACTGAAACCATAGAGCAACGGGGTGCAACTCAACAAAGGCTGGAGAAACTGAATGTGGCACATGAGGAATGGATGCGCCTAGAACGTGAACGAAATACCTTCAGCCACCGTCAAACTTTACTTAAAACCTTACAGACTGTTTTTAAGGGAAATGCCTTTGTGGAGTTTATCGCTCAGGAACAATTAACCAACGTTTCTCTAGATGCATCCGAACGATTAAAACAGTTAACAAACCAACGTTATGCCTTAGAGGTTGATACGGAGGGGGGCTTTATCATGCGTGATGACGCCAATGGTGGAGTACGTCGGCCCGTAAACAGTCTATCAGGAGGAGAAACTTTCCTTACAGCACTGGCGCTTGCGCTGGCTTTATCTACCCAAATCCAGCTGCGCGGGGAATCACCCCTTGAGTTTTTCTTCCTAGATGAAGGGTTCGGGACTCTTGATGCTGATCTTCTCGAAACCGTGATGAATACACTTGAGAAACTTCACCTGCAAAACCTAACGATTGGTATAATTAGTCACGTACCAGAATTAAAAAACCGCCTTTCTCGCCGACTAGTCCTTACTCCGGCTGAGGCTGGTGGAGTTGGAAGTCAGGTTAAGATGGAAATGGCATAGAGGGTTATAACTCATAAACAAGTTTTTGATCAACTTTGAAAATTTCAAACAAAGGTATTGACTAAAACTTATAAAGAAGTATACTATTGAAAAGAATAAAACCAAGTTTCATATATTGAAACTTGGTTTTTGAAGAAATAAGTCTCAAGAACTGTGACTTATGTTTTTATCCCTATTTAGTATTAGAATGGAGGACTACCCGTGGCGGAGAAATATGTGCAAACTCTTGAGCGATCTCTTGATGTTTTGGAAGTACTAGCCCAGGCTGAAGAACCATTAGG
>JADQBO010000218.1 GCA_016278585.1 Desulfosporosinus sp. | reverse complement strand
ACAACCATGTTTCGAACATCGTTTAAGGAATCAAAAATACGGATAACATCGATCCCGTTTTTCACACTCAGTTTTACAAATTCTCGCACTACATCATCTGGGTAATGTTGGTACCCGACTAAAGACTGAGCTCTGAGTAACATTTGTAAGGGTGTCTTTTTAACACGACTTTTGATCTGTCTCAATCGTTCCCAAGGATCCTCTCCTAAGAAACGTAAACATACATCAAAAGTGGCTCCCCCCCATACTTCCAACGAGAAAAACCCTACCTCATCTAGATCTGCTAGGATGGGCAGCATATCTTCTGTACGCATCCGAGTTGCCCAAAGGCTTTGGTGAGCATCCCTCAAAGTCGTATCGGTAATCCTAATTGGTTTCACTGCCATTCACCCCTCTCCATTATCCCCATCTTATAGCTTATAACTTAACAATGGGTTATTTCTTTTCATCAACGAAAATGAAACACTTATGTATTATTATATGGGGGTACCCTGTCTTTTTCAATGAAACCAGTAAAAGTATACAATATAACCCCTATATCGATGTGCAATCCTCGATAAGACCTTGCTTTTAACTTGGCTCCATATGGCAAATAAAAAAGCTGTCGTCCATCCTGAGGGTGACAGCTTTAAGGGTGACCTAAGATGCGACAATCTTACGTTTTCAAATGTTTAAGAATCGTGCGTAGAAATGCATCGGGCCGAAATGGTTTAGCTACAAATTCAACGGCACCCCGTCTCAAAGCCTCTGAGACAATGTTTTCATTAGCGACTGCACTACAGATAATGACTTTAGCTAATGGTTCAATCCTCAGGATTTCTGCGAGAGCGGCCAATCCATCGAGTTCTGGCATGGTAATATCCATGATCGTTAAGTCTGGTTGATTGGACTTAAATTGTTCTATGGCCTGCCGACCATTTTCGGCCTCTAAAATATTTGTTAGACCTTGACGAGCAAGAATCTGACTAATCATCAGACGCATAAAACTCGCATCATCAGCAATAAGAATTTTGCTCATTTTTGGTGTCTCTCACCCTCTCACCCGGGACTTTAGTCCTTACTCTTCAACGGACTCGGGACTTTAGTCCTATTTATTCATGTAATTCGCTCTAACACAGCCATTTTCCTGCAAACAATAAATAACTTCAATAAATTTTTCTAGTTTTTAGTAGATATAGTAACTTTATCTAATCGAATATTGGTTACACGAAGTACAGTATCTTGAATAAGACTGACTTCCTTAGGATTTAAACTAGGAGCATAGACAATGACCGCAACATGTTCCGAAAAAACATCGGCTACAGCATCTTGAAATCCTTTTATTTTAAGTAAATTCTCAATTTCTTCTTCTTTTTGGATTTTCGAACTAAGTTCTAACCATTTTTGTTGGGCTTGTGCTTTAGTCTTGTCTACCGTTGAGTCCAGCAACTCAGAAAGCATTGATTTTGTCTCTTGGCGAAATTGCTCTCGGTTTAAGCGATAATTGACAAAGTAGTTTCCCCCTAGGTTATTCGGTTTAATGGTTTCTACTTCAAACAGAATTGCAGGGTCCTTTAGTGGAGCATTTACAGGCAAACTCCCTTGACTTCGACGATAGGCATGTGAATCGAAAACAATCAACGTCACTCCTAATGATCCTAGAATGACAACCAAGCCTACAAAACCAACTAACCATAGTCGGGACTTTCGCCCAATAACCAATAATATTGGCCACCTTATCCAGCTTTGCATTATGCACCACCCATGGGTACAACAGTAATTCTAGCACTTGGAATATTCAAGAGGGTTTGTACCGCATTATGAATTCCTTCTCTTACTTTTGGGTCTTTTGCACCCTCAGCAATCACTAAAACTCCACCAATCTCCGGACGATCCTCCATTACGATAACGGGTTGGGAAGAACCGTTGGGCATAACGACTTGGTGATTTTCCGTAATCTCCGTGGTTTCACGAGTTCCACCAGCTTTATCGGTTTCTTTATTGGTTCTTTTCGTGACATTATTATTTCGTACATATTCATTTTTAAGCCCCGTCAAAAAATTTACCGAGACTTGAACTTTCCCTACCCCTTCCATCATTAGGATATTAGTTTGTAGTTTGCTCTCTAATTCTTTTTCTAAAACCCCAATTTTAGTACTCGGGCCTACAACAGTTGTTAAGGCTGCCTTAGTTTCTAGGTTTTGTACAGAGTCAACTGGTCCCTTCCCAAGGTAAATAAAGGACATTCCTACCGCGATGAGAGATACTAACCCTACTAACATTTTATCCGAAGAAATCTTTTTCATCCAATTCATCTGTTTACCCCCCTCCAAAATTCTAGTGATTGGCTAACTTTCCCGAACAAGAACTATCTCTTTAGTCAAGCTCATAAATGTAGCAATTCGCTCTCTTACCTCTTCTGCTCTTAGAGACTTTGTATCCACTGCCGTCGTTGATTTCCCGATAATAATTGGTTGCACTGGTTGAACGACTTCCTGGTTAGACGTCAACAGCACATTTACTTCAGCAATTTTCGGCTGATCGATTAACCCACCTGCTCCCTCTTCAAATTTAACGTTGACTTCCGCAGCTTTAACCCCTTGAGTCCCCAGTGCTAGGGCTTTGATTTGGTTAATTAGAATCTGACGATATTGTTCCTGAACAGCATCCCGACCAACTTTATTTCCTTGCCCTTCGACTGCAATAGCGGGTAAATCCTGGGGGGTTGTGGTGGTCCAAGCCGGAATCTCCATTGACAACGGAGCATCTAAAAACGTTGTGATTGGATTAAGGATGGCTGAGATTACAAACAACCCCATGACCATCTGAACAAACCCGCGCATCGATTTATTAGGTAAGAGCATCTCCAGAAAGGTTGCCAACAGCAAAATCACGGCTAAATTGCGCACAAGTGTTTGTAGTGTCTGCAAGTACTCTCCTCCTTAGTGCAACATCACCGAAAAGGTTCCCGTGCCCACGACCACGGCGACGGCCATAAAAAACATTATCCCCACTGAAGCAACCGTAACTAAAATAAACACTAAACTTTTTGACATATCTTGAAGACTATCTGCTAGGGGCTTTTCACCAAGAGGCTCAATGAGCGCAGCAGAGACTCGAAACACGAGAATCATCGCCAAGATTTTTATCAAAGGGCCTAAACAAATGATAACTATGGCAAGTAAGGCAACGATACCAACCGCATTTTTTAGAAGTAAACCGGACGTGATTACAAGTTCAACAGCATCCTTAAAGAATTTGCCAACGACAGGAATAAGATCAGCAGAATACTTAGCGGTCCGAAAAACAACACTATCTGCCACTCCTCCTGTTACTCCTTGAACTGTCATGACTCCAATAAACACGGTCATAATCGCACCCAAGGATAGTTTACCAGCGAATTCGAACAGTCCAGCCAGCTTACTAAGTTTGAATTGTTCAGAGATATGATTAAATAGTTTAAGCACAGCGGCTAGAAAAAAAAGCGGCAAAATAACCGTTTTAATCATCGTCGCTAGAACCGTCAAACTTCCCATAATAAGGGGTTTGAATAGTGCTGCACTGGTCAGATTTCCCATTGTTACTAAGAGTGTCAAGATAACCGGAAACATGGTTTGCATCAGACCGACCATTTGATCAATGGCTCCCGTTGCGATGCTTAAAGCCTCTCTGAAGGAAGTTATAGCCAAGCTTAGAAGCACAAGATAAGTCATAACTTGTGCGGTTTTCCCGACACTTCCGCCAAAAGCTACTTGAAGTTGTCCTAGCACAGCACCGAGTACTGCTAGGATAAGTAGCTTTCCAATTAAGGGCGCTGTCCCCAATATCTGATGACCTAATAAAGCCAATAATGTCCTTCCCAGATTTTCTGGTTTCAGGCTCAGCTCTCCGCTCTTAAGGTCCTCAAACGTACGCACTATAGAAAAACCTGGCATTGCCTTCTGAACATCACTATCTAGTTGCTCCAGAAAACCACGCATTTGACTTAAATCAATCTCTTGCAACAGTTCTACCTTTTCGGTTGGTTGAGGGGCAACTTCATTAGCCAAAACAGGAGAAGTTGTCCCACTCAAAAATAAAACTACCAATACCAAACTAACGATAAATCGTGGCAAATACATCACCTCACGGAACGAGTCGTACCAGTGACTCTGTAATGGCTACAATAATAGGAATCGCTAAAATTATAACTCCAACTTTCGCGGCAAGTTCGACCTTAGTGGCTAAGGCATTTTCTCCCGCATCACGGCATATTTGAGCACCGAACTCAGCGAGATAAGCGATACCCACAATTTTCAAAATGATTAGTAAGTAATAAGAACTAATATTAGCTTGATCCGCCAGAGTCTGCAGTAAGTCTACAATAACTTTAACTTTACTTAGGATAAGGATAAAGATCGCTGCTCCCGCAATAATCGTAAGTTGTAACGCAATTTCCGGTCGGATTTGCTTGAGAAGTACACTAAATACAGTAACTATCAGGGCTAGTCCTACGATTTGCCATATTTCCACGTTTTAGCCCCCTAATAAAGGTTGAAAACACTCTTAACGAGAGTAAACAATTCTGCTATAGATTGTACTACCATATAGAGGACCACTATGACTCCCATAATCGTAACACCCTGAGCCATTTCACTGCGCCCGGATTGATTCAGTACGGATGCTAGGACTCCGACCAAAATTCCAATTCCAGCGACGGTAATAATTAAGTTAAAGCTCATTCCCCGACTCCTCTCCTTGGTTTGGTTTAGATTAAAATGAGCACTCCCGCGATTCCACTGAGAAAACCTAAATATGACCACATTTTAGCTTGTTTAGCAGACCAGATTTCTGCTTGTTCCTTCATAAGAATCAGTTGACGTTGAACCAGTTCGATCTGCTTATGCTGTTCTGTCCGATCAGACCGACCCAGTCCTTTGCCGACGTCACTAATCACATGCCAATCTTCCGGTTTCAAACAAAAGTCCGTACTCCGAATTATAATCGTCTCTTTCCATGCTGTGCTTGCGGACTCACCCTGCTGTAACCGTTTCTGTAGCTCTGCAAAGAAACCTTGCCACGGTGTATCTTCTGTTCGTTCCTTCACAATGCAAAATGCCTCAGGCAAAGGGGTTGATCCCCAAACAATTTCAGTGTCTAAAAGCGCCAAAGCCATTGAACATTCCCGTAATTCAACGGGTCGACGCCGAATTCGATAAGCAAACCATAGTCCCAAACACCCACATCCAGAAATGAGTGTAATACATCCAAGTACTAACATCCTAGGATCCTCCCTGTTCTAAGGTTATAAGTTCCTTCTATCGTTCCAGGTCCATGTTGTCTACTTAACACGACCAAACGTTCAAACACTCCTTGGTCCAATAATTGAGTAATAACCGGTCTATTCCGCGCTTCTTCTAAAGAACCAGCGTGAGCCGTACTGAATATTTTCACCCCCGTACGCAAGGCATCCAGTATGGCAGCGACATCGTCAGTATGACCAAGCTCATCCATAGCCAGCACTTGAGGGGACATGGAACGAACCATCATGCTCATCCCTTTAGCCTTTGGGCACCCGTCCAAAACATCCGTCCGATATCCCAAGTCGTAGGTCGGTACCCCTTGCCACATCCCAGCAAGTTCTCCACGTTCATCCACTACTCCAACCGTCTGACCTCTCAACCCTAATTGGGGAACTCCGTTACTAATCGAACGAATGAGATCCCTTAAAAGGGTGGTTTTACCAGCACGGGGAGATGAGATCAAAAGCGTATGACAAACACTGCCGTCTTCATTTATGAGTAAAGGTAAAATCTTTAGGCTTCGCCCTGGAATATCCCTGGCTAGACGAACATTTAAGGAGGAAATATGTTTCATTGTTTGAACTTGACCGTACTGCAGGACTGCCTCGCCCGTCACACCCACTCGATTCCCTCCGGGAAGGGTTAAGAAACCCTGTTTCAGATCCTCTTCGGCCGCATAAACTGAGCTATGGGTCATCCGCTCTAACGCACAGGCAAGATCTTCTTTTTTTAGGACATAAGCCTTATTGGGACTGGTTACTTTACCTTCCTGGCTTATAAAAAGGTCCATGTCTGACGTCCGAACCAAAAGCGGCTGGCTCACTCGCAAACGTAGTTCTTCAATTTCATGAAAAGCTACACCCTTAAGACCCAGTAAAATCGAGCGAATATCATCCCCAAACCATCGAGTCATGTCCGCCCACATAACCTCACTCTTATTCAGTCCCGGAAGGCTTTTCTCCCTTTGCAAAGGCATGTCTTTCGGTAGGTTTGATGTCACTTGAGGTTCCCGAATGACAGATAGAGTATAATGTAACGACACGTCAATGCCCCCCTTGATAGAAGGTATGTCCATGACTTTAGTTTTAGACATGAAACTTTTACAAAAAAAGAGGTCTTTAAAGCCGGGCACATGACAGTGCATGTACCCGGCTTTAAAGACCTTTTATTATGCTATTTGGAAAGCCGAACAAATAACCCTTCGACTTCTTCCGAAGGAACAGCCTTACTAAAGAGGAATCCCTGCATTTCATCACACAGTTTGTCTTTTAGAAAGGAGCACTGGGTATTCGTTTCCACTCCTTCAGCAATTACTTTCAATTGAAGGTTTTTGGCAAGCTGTATTATTGCAGAGACAACCTCTTCTCCATTTTCTCCTGTACTAATGTCTTGAATAAAAGATTGATCTATTTTTAGGGTATCAATCGGCATGTGCCTTAAATAATTTAGAGATGAAAAACCCGTTCCGAAATCATCAATAGAAATCCGCACACCTAACTCTTTAAAAGCACTCAATATCTCTAAGGAAGTTTTACCTTTTTCCATAGCAATACTTTCTGTAATTTCAAGTTCCAGCCATTGTGGATCTAGCTTTGTCTCCCGCAAAATTTTTGCTACGAACTTAATAAAACTAGGTTCTCTAAATTGCCGAGCTGAGATGTTAACGGCCATACGCAAAGGCGTATATCCTTGTTCTTGCCAGCCCTTATTTTGGGTGCAGGCGGTACGCAGAACCCATTCACCAATCGGTACAATCAACCCCGTTTCCTCGGCTATAGGAATAAATGCTGCTGGGGAAACTAATCCTAGTTCGACTGAGTTCCATCGAATAAGGGCTTCCAGACCCACAATCAAACCTCTCTCTAAATCGACCTGGGGTTGATAGTGTAGGACAAATTCTCCCCGTACTAAGGCCTTGCGCAGACTATTTTCAGTCGAGAGTCTTTGATTAGCTTTAATATTCAGGCCTGCTGTGAAAAACTGGCAATTATTCCGTCCCTTTTCCTTTGCATAGTACATCGCTGTATCCGCCTGTTTCACCAAGGTTTCTAAATCATGACCATCATTAGGATAAAGACTAACTCCAATACTAGTACTTATGTAAATTTCATTGCCATCTAAAAGCATAGGTTGAGCAATAATCCCTGAAATCCGTTCAGCCACCGCGGCTGCTTCTAGATCATCGGATATCTCCGGTAGTAACACTAAGAATTCATCCCCACCCTGCCTAGCAACTGTATCTCCTTCGCGTAACGTGTGGCGAATTCGTTCTGCAACGTCCTTAAGAAGTTGATCACCTAGGTTATGCCCCATTGTATCATTGATGAGTTTAAAACGGTCTAAATCTAAGAACATGACTGCTAGCATACCCTGTTTACGTTTAGCCCGGGCTAAGGCTGACTTTAAATGTTCATTAAACCGGAGCCGATTCGGCAGCCCCGTTAAGGCATCATGTTGTGCTTGATGGGCCAGTTCTTTCATGTGATTTCGCTTATAACTAACATCGTGAAACACTAAAACTGCCCCAATGATGGTTCCATCTCTGTCGCGAATGGGAGCAGCCGAATCCTCAATTGCAACTGTAAACCCCGCTTTATTTATCAAGGCGGAATTACTTTGTATACTGACAACCCGTCCTTCTTTAAGACTGCGGATAATTGGGCTTTCAACGGTTTGACCTGTTTCCTCATTGATAATATGAAAAACCTTTTCCAAAGAAAGACCTACGGCCTCTGCATTTGACCAACCTGTTAACGTTTCAGCGACTGGGTTTAGGTACTCAACATTCGCGTGAACATCTGCGGTGATCACAGCATCCCCAATGGATTCCAAGGTTACTTGGGCCCGTTCCTTCTCCACCCAAACCTCAGCCTCTGCCTTTTTGCGTGTAGAAATATCTCGAATCATACTTACAATAATGGGTTTCCCGTTTGAGGTCGCTCCTTTAGCGCTGATGTCGATTGGAAAAACACTTCCATCTTTGCAAATATGCTTTAGCTCAAACTCCATCCCTTGGGGGGCATTTTTTAGAAAATCTGACACTGATGACTGATCCTCTGGCAAACGCAGTTTACTAAAAGGCATATTCGTCAATTCCTGCCGAGTATACCCGTAGCGTTTTACTGCTGCCTCGTTGGCATCGATAATCTGTCCGTCTGGCGAAATAAATATAATTATATCCAGAACATCCTCTGCCAGAAGCCGATACCGTTCCAAATGTTCGCGATCATTTTTAAGGGCATTCTCAGATTTCTGAAGAGAGTTAAACCCTGATTTAACAAGTAAATAAATTAATATCGCCGTTACCAGGACATAAAACGACCCTTTAAACGTCGACATTCTGAGGAGCGCCTGTTGATTCGATATAATTAAGCCTAACAGACGATCAGAAAAGAGTATCCAAAGCCAACCAATTAGGCCATAAAGTACAGCTATTCGTAAAGGAGTAACCTGGCTCCAATTTACTTTAAACTTCATTTTATAAGGACTCCCTTCCTGTTTGCTTTATTCTCCAATAATAAACGATATTCCTGCAATTACACTAGAGTCTTGCAAATATTCGATAAACAAACAGAAAAATGTAGAGCGCTTCGGTCTTTGTTAACATACCGTAGCGCTCTACTCGAAAGAGTTCTTAAATTTCGGCTAATAATCAAGTAATACTGGCATAATCATGGGTCTTCGCCGAGTCTTGTCCCATAAATACTTACTTAGATTCTCACGAATATTAGCTTTTAAGATCCCCCATTCCATTTGGTCTTTCCGAATCTGAACCTCTATACTATTTAATACCTCCTTTTTAGCTCCTTCCACCAAGATATCTGCTTCTTTCATAAACGTAAACCCTCTTGAAATTATGTCTGGGCCAGACATAACTCTATAAGGCTTTGTTTTAGAAAGTGCAGCTACCACTACAACCACTCCATCTTGACCCAATTGTTGCCGATCCTTCAGTACTAAGTGTCCCACATCCCCTACACCTAGCCCGTCAATGTATATACTTCCCGCTTCTACACGCTCGCCAAATTTCATCTGATCTGGGGAAAGCTCTACTCGGGAGCCTAGTTGGGTTAAAGCTATATCCTGATCCGAATAGCCTAGCGAATGTCCAATTTTTCTAAAACCAGCCTGATGACGAATTTCACCGTGATGTGGTATTAGAAAGCGCGGTCGAGCGAGACGAATTACCAGCTTAATCTCCTCTTGGTTAGCGTGTCCCGACACATGAACCTGTCCCATTTCTTTCGTAACAACTTCAGCCCCAATTTGATAAAGGTGGTTGATCGTCTTTCCCACCAACTTCTCGTTTCCGGGTATCGGGGTCGCCGCAATAATTACCATATCCCCAGCCTGGACATTAATCTGTCGATGGCTCCGAGTGGCCATCCGCGTCAATGCCGCAAGGGGTTCTCCTTGACTCCCTGTGGTAAGTACTAATAATTTCTCTGGCGGCATAGTCCCAACCTCAGAACTGGCGACTAAGGTATTCTCATTAGGGAGTTTTAGATATCCAAGTTCAGTTGCTGTACGAACGACATTTTCCATACTTCGTCCCACAACACAAACTTTACGTCCAATATCCGTTGCTGCATCGATCGCTTGCTGAAGTCGGTGCACATTCGAGGCAAAGGTTGCCATTATTATTTTACCTTCAGCCCGTTCAAACCATTCCCGTAAAGCTTTTCCAACCGCCATCTCAGACCAAGTAACTCCGGATCTCTCTGCGTTTGTAGCATCACAAAGCAGCGCTAGAATCCCTTCCTCCCCCCAGGCAGCCAATTTCCCTAATTCCATATGTTGATTGTCAATTGGTGTATAGTCAACTTTAAAGTCCCCTGTATAGACCACACGCCCCACCGGCGTAAGCAGGGAATACCCTACTGCATCAGGGATACTATGGGTGACTCGGAACGCTTCAACTTCAAAAGCTCCTGCTAAGATGGGGACACCCGGTTCCAAGACATGCATTAATGATTCAGGGTAAGGAGTTCGCTCCTGAAACTTTGCTTTAACCAAGCCCAAAGCCAATTTAGTTCCATAAATCGGGATATTCAATTTGGGTAGAATAAATGGTAGTCCTCCGATATGATCCTCGTGACCGTGTGTTATGAAAAGGGCTTTAATTCGCTCGCGGTTTTTCTCCAAATACGTGATATCGGGAATTACCAAGTCAATACCTAAAAGTTCTTCGTCTGGAAACTTTACTCCGCCGTCAATTAGGACAATTGAATCTTCATATTCAAAAACAAGTAAGTTCTTTCCGATTTCTCCAGTTCCCCCAAGGGGAATTACGCTCAGTTTTGACAATGGTTGAGATATCATAAAAAAACACCTCCTATGGTAGCACTAGACTTACTTTGCCCCATAGGAGATGTTTTATGTCATGTTTATATGGACTTACGAGACATTTCAATTCCGCAACTTCACCTTAAGAACCAGTTAATACTATCCTATAAACACTCATTTTGTGAACCTAACTTCTTAGCTTAGGCCCGTTGAACATAGCTTCCAGTTCGAGTATCAATGATAAGCACATCCCCTTCATTGACAAAGAATGGTACTTGCACGACGGTACCTGTTTCTAAAGTCGCAGGCTTGGTCCCACCAGTGGCCGTATCCCCTTTTACCCCTGGTTCAGTTGCTGCAACAGCTAGATGAACCGTATTAGGCACGTCCACCCCAATAACTTCCACATCATAGAAAAGTACTCCCAGCGTCATATTCTCTTTCAGCCACTTCACACCATCTCCGATTTGACCCTCAGTCAAAGAGGTTTGCTCATATGTTTCCTTATCCATGACAACGAAGTGTTCTCCATCTTTATAGAGATAGTCCATATCCCGCCGCTCCACATGGGCCTTTTCAACCTTTTCTCCAGCATTAAACCTTCGCTCAACGACTCCACCGGTCTTGACATTTTTCAATTTGGTGCGGACAAAAGCTGCTCCTTTACCTGGTTTAACATGTTGAAACTCAACTATTGAAAATACATCCCCATCTAATTCAATGGTTAAACCTGTTTTAAAATCATTTGTAGATATCATGCTGTTTTTTCCCCCTAATAATTATATAAATTTAGTTTATCCCTTTACTCAAAAATGATTAATTCCTTGGGTGCTTGCGTCAATACTTCGCAGCCATTTTCAGTCACTAAGACAATATCTTCAATTCTGACACCGCCCCAATCAGGAATATAGATGCCGGGTTCGACGGTAATAACCATACCTGGTTCTAGTATACGCTCTTCTCGCTTATTAAGATTCGGTCCCTCATGAATAGCAAGTCCTACGGAATGCCCTAATCCGTGGCCGAAGTAATCTCCATAGCCAGCCTTTTCAATGACTGCACGGGCTATTGCATCCACTTCTTTTCCAGAACGTCCTGGTGCAACTGCTTGAATTCCTGCCCTCTGAGCTGCTAAGACAGTTTCATAAACCTCACGATGCTTGTCCTCCGGCTCACCGATAAACACAGTTCGGGTAATATCTGAACAGTAACCCTCATAAATCGCTCCGAAATCCATCGTCAGAAACTCACCTGATTGAACTCGCTTCGTACTAGCTGTTCCATGGGGCATTGCTGAACGCATACCTGAGGCAACGATGAAGTCGAATGAACGCCCACTCGCGCCAGCCCTCCGCATAGAAAATTCAAGGTTTAACCCGATTTCAGCTTCAGTTTGTCCGATTTCGATAGTCATTAGCACTTCGTCAAACGCTTTGTCTGCAATTTTAACGGCCTGCCGAATTAAGTCGATCTCAGACTCATCCTTCACCGATCGCAAGTGACTGACCAGGTCTGGTAAGGACAGCAGTTCCACTTGCGAAAACCCATCGGTTAGTTTCTTAAAGTCTGCATATGTAATAAAGTCTCCTTCAAAGCCAACCCTATGAGCCTGCTTCCCGATTTCTGCCAATGTCGAAAAGTGGTCCTGTCCAGCATCAATAATTTCAAAATCAGGAGCCTGAGCCTTGGCCTGTTCTATGTAGCGAAAATCGGTCAATAATAAGGCCTTTTCTGACGTGATATACAAAGTTGCTTCTCCGCCGGAAAACCTGCTGA
>JADQBO010000244.1 GCA_016278585.1 Desulfosporosinus sp. | reverse complement strand
TGAAAGAATAATCGCCAATGATGTCCCCCGCAAGACAAGTAAGACCACCCAATCTGTAGGTATAAGAATATTGACCAGCCTTTCCGGCATCCAAAATATTAGGTCTGTAAGGCATTTCAAGCACATCCGGCATATGACATGCTGCTGAAGTATCTAAAATCGCAATTTTTATTTCATTATCGACAATGTCAAGGACTTTAGCTACTAAAAACCCAGTGTTTAAAGCCACAGCCTCACCTGGCTCTAGGTAAATATCCACTCCATACTTGTCTTGTAAAAATGTTATTGAACGGACCAAGGTTTCAATATCATAATCAGGTCTGGTAATATGATGACCCCCACCTAAATTAAGCCATTTCATGGACTTGATATATTCACCAAATTTTTGATCAACTATTTTAATCGTCCGTTCGAGAGTATCCGAATTTTGCTCGCACATTGTATGGAAATGTAGTCCTTCAATGCCATCAAGCTCTTCAGGTCGAAAATTCGCCAAAGTCACGCCAAGCCTTGAATACTGATAACAAGGATCATAGATAGGCGTCTCTATTTCCGAGTATTCCGGATTGATACGGATGCCACAGCTTATCTTTTTGGGGTTGTTTTTGACTTTGTCTTTGAATCTATTCCATTGATCAAAGGAATTAAAGGTAATATGGTCACAGTTATGGATAATTTCATCAAATTCATCCTCAACGTAAGCCGGGGCATAAATATGAACTTCTTTTCCCATTTCTTCATAACCCAGCCTGGCCTCAAACAATGAGCTGGCGGTTACACCTTTAAGATAGTTGCCCACAAGAGGAAATACCGAGTACATTGAAAATCCTTTTAAAGCAAGAAGAACGCTGCATCCCGTACGTTGCTGTACGGAACCCAGGAGTTCAAGATTTCTGATTAAAAGTCTTTCATCTACAATATAGCAAGGGGATGGCAGGGCACTGATATCAATGTCCAAAATTATACACCTCAATCAAGGAGAGTTGGCGAGAAATTTTCCTGCCACGGTAGACCGCACTTATTTAAAGCTTCCATAAACGGATCAGGATCAAATTCTTCAACATTAAAGACACCGGGTTTTTTCCAGATGCCTTTGAGCATTAACATTGCCCCAATCATGGCTGGAACCCCCGTCGTATACGAAATAGCTTGCGACCCAACTTCTGCATAACATTCTTGGTGGTCACAAACGTTGTAAACATAATAGGTTTTGGGCTTTCCGTCTTTAATCCCTTGCATAATACAACCGATATTTGTTTTCCCTTTAGTTCTCGGACCGAGGGAGGATGGATCGGGGAGCACAGCCTTTAAAAACTGCAAAGGAATTATCTGTTGCCCTTCAAAATCTATTGGCTCAATTGAAGTCATGCCAACATTTTCGAGGACACGTAAATGGTTCAGATAATTGTCGGAGAAAGTCATCCAAAATCTAATCCGTTTAATTCCCTTTATATTAACGGCTAAGGACTCTAATTCCTCATGGTACAGAAGATAAATACTTTTTGGACCAATCTCGGGAAGATCATACACCTTTTTGATAGAAAGAGGGTCAGTCTCTACCCATGAACCATCTTCATAGTACCGTCCATTTGCTGTAATTTCACGAATATTAATTTCCGGATTAAAATTTGTAGCGAAAGGATAGCCATGATCGCCAGCATTAGCATCTACAATATCAATCGAATGAATTTCATCAAAATAATGTTTCTGGGCATAGGCACAAAAGACGCCGGTAACCCCAGGGTCAAAACCGCTGCCTAACAGAGCCGTTAACCCTGCCTTAGCAAATTTCTCCCGATACGCCCACTGCCATTTGTATTCAAACTTCGCAATATCAGGTGGTTCGTAATTTGCAGTATCTAAATAATCAACTCCAGTAGCCAGGCAAGCATCCATAATAGTTAAGTCCTGATAAGGAAGCGCAAGGTTAATGACAATATCAGGTTTAAAACTATTTATTAAGTTGATTACCATCTCGGTGTTATCGGCATCCAGTTGAGCCGTTTGAATTTTTGTGCGGCTCCCTGCCAATTTGTTTTTGATAGCTTCGCATTTTTCGATAGTTCTACTAGCTATACAAATCTCTTCAAATACATCTGGATTCTGACAACATTTATGAATAGCAACATTGGCAACTCCACCGGCGCCGATAATCAAAGCTTTTCCCATTTAGCACCCTCCAATCGCTTTAACAACAAAGCAAATTATACATAAACCACTCCAAATAATCAAATAAAAACAATAAAAAAATAGGTTTTAAGGCCATTTTATGGTTATAACGTCGGATCACTGATTCAGTCTTTAGTATGCCCTAAAACATGATTTATTTGCTCTCTTAGCACAATAACCGAAACAGGGGGAAACAGGGGGACAGGTCCACCGTTTTCTAAATGAGACAAGGAGACAAATTTCCATCAATAATAACGACACCTTAGTATTTGCTGACACTTTTCAACCGAACATTACAAAATGATAGCGGATAGAGCATATTTACCTGTTTAAGGGCAGACACTAACTATACAGCGCCAAACGTACGTCTAACGCTCTGAAATTGATCTTTGGAGGGATTAAACATGGGAAATAGCATGGTTGAATTATTATCAAAACTGACGACCTCATCAAGAGAAGTAACCCTCGATATTCTTGTCCTTGAATTTACGATTGTCAACGCTTATCTTATCGGTAACCCTAGCAAGACAAGTGAATGGGTTCTCGTTGACACTGGTCTTGAAAATTCAGCAGATTTTATCATAAAATCTGCTCAGAAACGCTTTGGAGAGAATACTCGTCCTCAAGCCATTATACTTACCCACGGACACTTTGATCATGTAGGATCGTTAATTGAGCTTTCAAATCACTGGAATGTCCCCGTTTATGCTCACGAATTAGAACTTCCCTACATTACGGGTAAAAAAGATTACCCTATTGGTGACCCAAGCGTTGGTGGTGGACTGGTAGCAAAAATGTCCCCGACGTTTCCGCACACCAGTATTGACTTAGGTTTTAGGGCTAACCCACTACCTCCTGACCAAACTATTCCTGGTATGCAGGGTTGGAAATGGATTCATACGCCCGGTCACACTGAAGGACACATTGCTCTATTTCGAGAACTTGACCGCATTTTGATTCCTGGCGATGCATTTACTACCGTAAAACAAGAGTCACTATTATCTGTAATCACTCAAAGCGAACAAATAAGTGGACCTCCCGCCTACCTAACAACTGATTGGGAGGCAGCGGAAACCTCAGTAAAACAATTGAAAGACTTAAATCCGAAGTTGGTTATTCCAAGCCACGGTCCATCAATGAAAGGCGAAGAGTTAACACGCCATTTGAATATGTTGTCCCATCATTTTGAAGATATCGCCGTTCCAGAGCAAGGACGTTTTGTCGATAGGTGAAACGAGGGGACAGGTGCACTGTTTCAGGCTTTCCAAACTCTGGTTTGTGACACACCTGTTATTCGGGCGATTTGTCGTATACTGGTACCTTTCAATTGTTTTAACTCTTTAAGAATCTCCTCTTGTCTTGCTTTTTCTTCAATAACTAATCTAATAGAGTCGATTCCAAACTGTTCCTTAATTATTTCCCTGAGTTTTTGATCGCTCATCAATTTGGTTTCTTCAACGTCTAGACATACTTCTGTAGTCTTCTCTCTTGAAAAATTGTCAAACTGTTTTAATGCTGCGCTAGGTATGTCGGAAAACATACCTAGGACGTACTCCTTATCAACCATTTTCCCTTGACCTATATATTCGCCGTAACTACTCCATTTATAATCAGCGATATCCCCCGTCATTCTTGCTTTAATTGGGTTTTGGTGAATATATCTGAGTACTGTTAGAAAATAAGCGTCTGTACCAACAACTTCACTTTTAAATCGTTCCTGAAACAAGTGTCCACATCGTTCATACTTTTTGTTAAACCATAACACATAACTTGAACTGATACGCTTTATGGCAACCCCAACAGGCTCAGAGTGTTCTTGCAATAAAATATGTATATGATTATCCATAAGACAATACGCAAATAGTTTGTAGGAACTTTTCTCTTTAAACTCAGCAAGTTTCTCAATCAGTTTGTAACGATCATTTTCTTCTTCAAAAATACTCTGACGGTTTATGCCACGCATTATGACATGATAAATACCCGTTGGGCTTTGTATTCTTGCTTTTCTTGGCATTTTACACCCCCTTAATCGGATCAAGAACCCTTTTTCGTGGCAAAGCAATATACTTCAGGTTGTGTGTAAAAACGAGTTTGGAAAATTCCAGCCCGACCTTAACTAGTTCTGCTATGCAATTTTTCATACAGTCTGCTGTTCCTTTGTTTTATATATTACATAAAAACAGTACACCTGTCCCCCTGTTTCTCCCCGGCTTCATAGTGGGTAATCACATTGAGGGAACGGGTTAACTTTCTTAAATTGAATCATTTTTAACTGTATCAATAGAGGAGAACGTCCTGCGGATCCCTTTTTGATATTCCACTTTGGGATAGCCCATGATCACAAATAATCCTTCTTTGCTTTTAAAGCGGATGCCATACTTGTGTCTAAACTTCTGAGCTGCTTTCCCGTGTTGGATTAAAGGATGTACGGCACCAAGCATACATGTCCCCAATCCTAGCGACTCTGCGGCGATCATCGCATAGGTAGCCGCAACAATAGGGTCAGCGGGGTCAGAATAAGGGGACCCATAAAAATACATTGCTACAGGAGCGTCATAATTAACAAGGTTTATCCCTTTATTCATGCTATCCAAATACAAGTGCACTGTCGGTCGTATAAATCCCCTGAAGAGTTCATCGTTGGCCCTTCCCCAGAATGGACGCATAAGAGCAAGAAACCATCCGGATACGAACCACTTTATTCCTTTTAGGTAATCGCAAAAATCCTCAGCAAACTGACGCACCTTCTCTGGACTGTTAAAAACAAGTACGTTTACATCCGAAGGAGGTAAACCCATCGGAGAAGTTTGGGCTACTTCTATTACTTTTTCTATAAGTTTTTTTCCCACAGGAACCGCTTTAAACTCGCGAATACTCCGGCGGCGTTGCAAGAGGTTTAGCACATCCTCATAAGAAGGGTTTTCCTGTTGGTCGGGCAGAGTAAATAAATCGTTTGGGATGAGATATCGGCCATTAATTTTAATTGCTTCTTGAGGACAAATCGCCATGCAATGCCCACATCCAATACACCCATAAACAGACTCCTTGCAGCTCACTTTTCCGTTTTTGTGAAATAGATTAAAGCCCTTGCATACTTCGATGCATAAGCCACAGCCTATGCAAAGATTAACATCGATTGAAATCTCAGCTGATTCTTTGGTCCTTGAAGTAGGTATGGCCATTAGTTAGCTACCTCCTCTAATCGAAATCTAACGTTTTGCCAGTTATAGCCCAATTAAAGGCACTTGGGAATTCTGTCGCTAGCTTACTCACCATATCTAATCCTGTACAATGATTTGGTGCCAAACATTCTAAATTAAGTCCTCGTAAATAGTCCATCGTTTGTTGCTGTTGCTCTGAAGTTGCTGGACCAAGATGAGTCCCTCCGATAATCGCTCTTACTTTACTCTCACCCGTTACCTTTTTCGCATGTTCGACGATGTTCACCAGTCCGGAGTGAGCGCAACCAAGAACTATGATTAACCCCTGGTCTGTAACGTAAAAAAGGCTTAGATCGTCTTTAATACTGTCTTGAACGGCGTTCCCTCCCTCTAATTGAACTAAACGATCGTCTAGGCGTTCAAATAACGATTCTCTTAGGATTTCACCGCTTAGCCAAAGTCCCGGGCTTAATTCCAGCAGTTCGCTATGCCAGTGAAACTTGGCTCCAACACTCTCTAGTTGTTTCTGACGATAGGGTACACCAATATATCTATCTTCTTGTCCTTCAAGTCTCCGACCATAATGCCCTGTAAATAAATCCGGATGTGCATAGACTGGAATTGTTCCCCTATATTGAAGGAACTTATAGAGTCCTCCCGTGTGATCATAATGACCATGACTTAAGATGACACGATCAATTAGCCTTAGGTCGTGGCCCAAGATCTGAGCATTACTAATCAAATTTCCCTGTTCTCCTGCATCGAACAATATCCGCTCATCGCCAAAATCTAAGAGCATTGACAAACCCCACTCTGCTAGGAGTCCTGAAGGGATCCCTACTGTGTTTTCTACTAAGATTGTTATTTTAAGCTTTCCCATGAATAAACTCCTTTCAATTTCTTAGTAAGACCTTTCTTTTTCCCATAACTCTATAATTGTAATATCTTACAAATTCAATACAAACAACTCTTCATCCTGCAAGAAAGTTCCAAATTCTTTATATTTATAGAAATTTATTTCTATAAAAAAGGCTACCTGTAAAGTTTTTGTGCTCATAATTTTGATAGTGTATTTCCCACAGAATTTAATACTAAATATCCAAAAACTTAAATCAGAATTAACTATTATCATATGGTTAATTCTGTCGCCTAATTGTAGTTCTGTGACTTGAATTTAGAACATCTTACACTCTCACTAACATAATGCCCTTTGTAAAACGTTGTACCTGTCCCCCCTGTTTTACAAAACACTGCACCTGTCCCCATGTTTCACCCTTTGCGAAACGCTGCACCTGTCCCCCTGTTTCACTGATTTAATATTTTCTTAATCTTTTTATAAGTAGCAGTCTATTTTTAGTAGGGATAATAAGTCTAGTAATAGATAAGGAGGTTTAACATGTCGGGCAAATCTGCTGTTCAATTGATAAACGTAACAAAGAAAATCTCTGGTAAAACCATCGTGGATCATTTAACGTTTGATATTTACCGGGGAGAAATATTTGGCCTATTAGGACCTAATGGTGCAGGGAAAACAACAACTATTCGTATGTTGGTCGGACTGATGTCAATTACTGAAGGAGAAATCTTTATCCAAGGCAAAAATATATCCTCTGATTTTAAGGCTGCGATTCAGCATGTAGGAGGAATTGTAGAAAATCCTGAATTGTATCCATTTCTTACGGGCTACCAGAATCTAGTTCATTTTGCAAACATGACACAGGGTGTTAGTAAAGAGCGCATTCAAGAGGTTGCAACCTTAGTAAATTTGGAGAAACGTCTTAAGGATAAAGTTAAAACCTATTCCTTAGGAATGAGACAAAGGTTAGGCATTGCCCAAGCTCTGCTCCACAAACCCTCCGTCTTGATTTTAGATGAACCCACAAATGGACTTGACCCAGCTGGAATTCGTGAACTCAGGGACTATATTCGGAAATTGTCACAAGAAGAGAAGGTTGCCGTAATTGTATCTAGTCATCTCTTAACAGAAATGGAATTAATGTGTGATAGAATCGCCGTGATTAACCAAGGCAAATTAATTGAAGTTAAGAATCTTAAGGAGTTTATTCAAGGAAGTAGCGAGAATGTTTTTACATTCTTTGAAGTAGACGATTTAAATAAGGCTAAAGAAATTATTACTGAGGCATTCAGTGATATCCAAGTTTTTGAGGCAAGAAATGGTATGGAGATTAAGACTTCAAGGAAGAATATCGCCCTGATTAACTCAGAGCTAAATCGTAAAGGTATCCAAGTCTATGGTATATATTCTCAGAAAATATCACTTGAAGATAAATTCTTAGAAATTACGAGGGGGGATCATCATGTTAAAACTAATTCTTAATGAAAATATGAAAATATACAGTAGAGTTGGCCAATTTATCATGATTTTCATCCTAATAGGGATTTCAGTTTTCACCTCAATCTATACGTACAAAACAACGCCTCAGAATGTAGGAGACTGGAGACTGCAAACTGAACAGAAAATCCAGACAGCAACTGAAGTCTTGAAAAATCCCCAGATCCCAAACTTTCAAAAAAGCGAAGTGGAAAAACAAATAAAACTTGATAGATACGCCTTAAGCCATAACATCACTCCTAATACCTCCGTCTATGAACAAGTGGCAAAACAGGCATCTCTCTTAAGTATTATTACTATGATGGCTGCTGTTATCGCTGGAGGAATCGTTTCTAATGAGTTTGTATGGGGAACCATCAAACTCCTTCTGATTCGTCCCATTAGTCGTTCTAAAATATTGCTTTCAAAATACTTTGCTGCCTTAATGTTTGCCCTGTTACTTGTGCTTGTCCTACTGGGAACCTCATTTTTAACAAACGGTATTCTATATGGTTTTAATAATCCTGTTAATCCATATCTGTTTATTGACTCAAATGGAGAGGTTTCACAAATAAGCATGGTGGTACACACTCTTCAAACCTATTTGTTAAAATCTGTAGAAATTATTATCTATTTAACGTTAGCTTTTATGCTCTCAGTCGTTTTCCGTAGTAACGCCTTAGCAATTGGTTCTACCTTGCTCTTACTGCTTCTGGGTCCCCAACTAACCAGTATGTTTGCCCACCAAGCTTGGAGTAAGTACATTCTTTTTGCTAATACCGACTTAACTATGATTACAATGGGTAGCAATCCTTTTAGGGTAACCCTACCCTTTTCCCTCACAGTCTTAAGCAGTTATTTGCTCCTATTTATTGCTATCGCCTGGATATCCTTTCAGAAAAGAGACATCGCATAGTTTAGAATATATCTTGTCGCCCATTACCCCGTAACTAAAGTAATTGCTTTAGAGTACGGGGTACTCTTATAATGGTAATTAGAGGGATTGAGCAATCAATCATAAACTAGTTATTGGAGGATGGGCAGGAAGTGGATTCTTATAAAATATTAATCATTGAGGACGAGAAAGAACTTGGACAATTATTACAAGACTATTTTAAGAGAGAAGGCTTTCAGACTATCTTAGCCTTTGATGGAGAACAGGGACTAACGCTTTTTCAGCAACATCTCCCAATTCTCGTGATCTTAGATATAATGTTACCTAAAATTGATGGTTTGGAAATATGTCGGATTATTCGTAATCAATCAACGGTTCCGGTTCTGATGATGAGTGCAAAATCTAGCGATGTGGATAAAATTCTAAGTTTAGGCTTAGGTGCTGACGACTATATTACCAAACCTTTTAGTCCTGGTGAACTTGTTGCACGGGTTAAAGCACAAATCCGTCGCTATACATTATTATCCTCCCCTATTAAACCCGATGAGTGGCTAAAATTTAACCACTTAGAAATTGACAATAAAGGCTATCGTGTTTTTCGAAAAGGAAATCAAATAGACCTGGCCACCAAGGAATTTGAAATTTTGTACTATCTCGCGAGTCATCCACAACAGGTTTTTACTAGGGAACAAATATTTGCTGCCGTTTGGGGTCAAAACGAGTACGGAGATATTAACACCGTGACGGTACATATCCGTAAAATTCGAGAAAAGATCGAGGATAACCCTTCTAAGCCACTATTTATTAAAACCGTTTGGGGCGTAGGTTATAAATTCGATGGAGGTTGTTAATGAAGATTGGGATTAGGCTCCGATTTCTTCTAATTATAATAGCACTTATTGTTTTACCGATCGTTGTAACAGTGGTTTCTCTTTATACAACTATGGACAAAATGAAGGACCGTTTAGATCCTACGTCTCTTGAAAGTTTCACCAATCAAATAGATAAAGTCAACCAAGAAACCGCGCGCAAGATTGTTGATGAATTTAATCATATCCATCAATATGATGTCTTCTCAGATGCTTTAGAACCGCTTATATCCAAGTATCAACTTCATCTTCGAGTTGTTGATCCAAGTGGAATCCTATATGATTCTGAGCGAAAAGTAGGATTTCAGGACCCTGAACTAGTAAACGAGTTTCCTCAAAATCCTTTAGAAGTAAGCTGGAACCAATCCCTTCGTCTTAATCCTTTTCAGTATTCTTTACCCATTGTTATCGAAGGAAAACAAGTTGCAACCGCCTTGATCGATGTTAACCCTTCAATCCCACCTTATAACGTTTTCTCGGAAATATTAAAAGGGATCCTATCGAGTTTTGGCTGGGGCTTCTTAGCTTTGGTCTTTCTTGTAATTCTTTTTACCTCATATTTTTCACAAACAATTTTAAAGCCTATCCACGAACTAAGTATTGCGACACAAAAAATTGCTGAGGGTAATTTAGAGATTTCTCTGCACTATAACAGAAATGACGAGTTAGGCCAGTTTATGAAATCTTTCAGTCATATGCGCAATCAGCTCAAAGAGTCCTTAGCTAAACAGAAAGCTTATGAACAATCACGTAAAACCTTGATTGCTAGTATTTCTCATGATCTCAGAACACCAATTTCCTCAATAAAAGGATATGTAGAGGGTCTTCAGGATGGGATCGCTGAGGATGAAGCAAGCGTCAAACGGTACCTAGCTGTAATTCATCAAAAAACAGATCAGTTAAATCGACAAATCCAAGATTTATTTCAGCTATCCCAGTTTGATCTTGGACAGCTAGACGTTAAACTTCTTCCGGAAGATAGCCAAGAAGTTATAGAAAGTATATTAGAGCCCTACGAAATTGAGTTTAACAATGACCATGGAACTCTAAATTTGGAAATCGAACGTCCTCTCCCCTCGGTTCAGATATTAGTTGATCGTCAACGAATTGAACAAGTCCTTTTAAATTTATTAAGTAATGCTCAACGCTATGGGTCAGAAGGCGGAAGAATGCTGATTAAAGCCTATTTAGATAAACCTGACTTAATTATATCCGTTTCAGATAATGGTCCTGGAATCTCTCAAGAAGATTTACCCCATATTTTCGAGAGTTTTTATCGTGGAGAAAAATCTCGTTCGCGCATGTACGGTGGAGCAGGGTTAGGGTTGGCAATTAGTAAGTATATTGTGGAGGCACATCAAGGGAAAATCTGGGTCGAAAGCATCGAAGGACAAGGAAGTACAGTCTCATTTTCACTGCAAATGGTTTCTCCAGTGGATTAAAAGAAATAAAACCTAAGAAAGAGAGGATTTATTCATGTAGTATTTCCTGTTATAATAAGCTTTAGGGAAATTTAAATGCATAAATGGAGGATTAGTTAAAATGAAATTCGTAACTCAATTAAAAGGTGAGGACACTTGGCAGGAAATAACCTTAAAAGAGTGCATAGCAAAAACTGAAGGTGCGGGATTTTATATACCAGGAACTGTCCAAAAATTGTTAGAATCTGGTTCCGCAGTGGATACGCCTTGGTCAATTTTTAAGAAAGCAGAATAGTAATCTGAGGCGATGTAAAAAGAGCCCGTTTCCGACGGACTCTTTTTAGCATTTAACATGACTTATCGTTTAAATTTCATCACGATAGGCTGTTCTAATCTCTGTTAACTTTCTAAACTCTGTTGACCCAAATATTTGTAATCGCTGCTGAAAACATTTAGCGAACCAGGAATTTTAGGATTGGTAAAGGGTTTGCTTTGTTAAACACTAACTATTAATAGTTCGAAAGGGTCTGTTATAATGTTTGATGCAGTAATCATTGGTGGTTTAGTTGTAGATGGAACCGGTAACCCTCCCCGTCAAAGCGACGTAGGGATTAAAAATGGAATAATCGTCGAGATAGCACAAGGCTTAGGCGTTGAAGGTACTGTCGTCATAGATGCAACCAATAAAATGGTGACTCCAGGGTTTATTGATGTTCATAGTCATTGCGACTTGGTACCGTTTATGTCCGGTTCGATCCGGGAAAGTAGGATTAGACAAGGCGTAACGACTGAAATAGTCGGGCAATGTGGTTTGGGTTCAGCTCCACATTACGAGTGGATGGAAGACTGGCGCAATTATCTTACCCCTATCTTAGGCCCAGGGCCACAAACTTGGAATTGGCAAGATTTCTCAATGTTTTTACGTGAACTCAATCATGTAGAAAAGCCTAACAACTTGGGTGTTTTGATTGGCCATGGAGCAGTCCGGGCCCAGGTATTAGGATTAAATAATGTCGTCCCTTCAGCAAATGAAATCACTGCCATGAGCAGAATTGTAGAAGAGGCTATGTCTCAAGGTGCTTTAGGGATATCCTATGGGTTAGCGTACTTACCAGGGATGTTTGCACCTAAAGAGGAACTTGTAGCTTTAAGTTCAGTCGTCGCTGCCTACCATGGTATGATGATGATTCATATTCGCAGTCACTCACGTCAAGTTCGTGAGGGAATGGCCGAAGCACTGGCTATTGCCAAAGAATCCGGTGTCAAGTTGCAGATTTCACATATGCGCTCCTATGCTAATCGAGATTATGGTATAACCGCTTACGAATTAATTAAAATGGTAGAACAAGCAAGGATCGATGGCATTGATGTAACTTTTGATGAACACCCATATAAGGCAGGCAGTACCCTTTTGTCTCAAATTCTCCCTCCTTGGGCCAAAGAAGGTGGGAGTACAGAAATTGTTCGCAGATTAAAAGACCCGCAACTACGAGCTAAACTAAAGGAAGACCTTAG
>JADQBO010000342.1 GCA_016278585.1 Desulfosporosinus sp. | reverse complement strand
ACACAATTTCCCTAATTCGGTCGTCATCGTCTGCTATTAAAACCTTATTGTTCAATGTAGCTCCTCCTAAATTTATTGACAACACCAATTCCTAATTACATTCCTCAAGCTATTATCTTGAGGACTTCTATACCAATAGTAGTCAGGCTGATAGTTTGAATTTCTTGGACTGTACAATGAGCCGCTGATATCAGGGTTAGCTGATGAAGTATTAGGTATACCTTTATTTGGAATAGCTGTAGAAGATGGAATAGGTTGGGCTTGTATTGGGCTAGCATTTAGATTTTGTTGCCAAAAACGGGGTTCCGCGAATGCTTTTGTTAGAAAAAGACCTGCTACAAATAATGTGATAATAATAAATATCATTAATGCCTTCTTCCTCATTGTAGCCCCCCCATTATCTCAATCAATAACTATATTATATCTTAAGAGGATTACATTAAGCTAACAGATTTTTAACATTTTTGTTAAACTTCACTATTCGAATAGAACCAAAACTGGAGATGACAATATGTCTTTCTATTAATTTCACTTCATCAGGGGGAGTCTACAAGACCCCCCTGATGAGTCCCTCCGCAACAACCCTTCAAGGACAAGCTAAACTCAACAACATGGAACTGGGAATGTGGGGAACCCCGTGACTGACATCAACTTATAAACTTATTATGCACCCCCCTAAGAGGACAATGAAAAAAATAGAACGAAGTTTGCTGAATTGCTACTCGTCTAATATTTTCCACTCAAAAAAGACGCTTACAAGCGTCGAAGTTATTGGGTTTACCCACAAAGCTTACTAATCAACCTTTATATGTACAGACTCAACCCACCCAACACATCCCTTAAGAGTCCTCTTTCCCAAGACAGTTACGCCCTTCCAGTTATGGAATGTTGGCTCAACGAGCTTACGGTGCATTTGGAGCGTCATAGCACATTTAATTACATTATCAGAAAATAATAGCCAGAACGACAAAAACGTATTAGGGCATAGTAAAGCAATTTAACTGTTGAGAACTCAATAATACGCCTAGCTGTATCAACTAGGCGTATTTGTTATACTGTTGCTATTCAAGCACCTAACGTACAGCCTTTACGAGATAATGTCCTGGGGGTAAGCAAATCAGAAACTCCCCGTCCTTATTCGTAAATACATGAGCTATTGGATTATGATCTAAGTCAAATACTTTTACTAGCCCATTTCTGATAGGATGACAATGCTTGTCTTTCACCCTACCACTTAAGGTACCGCAATCTTTAAAAGGACTTGGTTCAAGAACAAAATCATGTTTAACTTCTTTACCTTTTTCTATACAAACTTTGTGACCATCGGATAAAATAAACTCTTGTTCCATGCAAGGGCAATGGGATGGACACAGTGGATGTGGTGGGCACTTTTGACAATCGTCACTTTCATAAATACTCATACTTTCGACTCCTTCGTTTATACTCTTATCTTTACCTTTTTCGTATAAGACTCTTATAACATGGCCCAACCTGTTTGTTAGACTCAAACGGAGTGGGGATAGCACATTAATGCCAGAAGTACGGAGCATTTCGGCTAATGTTTTAATAGAATGAATCGCAGTTATTTTTTTGAATTCTGTTTTTTCAACCTCTCCAGTCGGTTCTAATGATTTTGTCTCTGCCATAGTAGTGGAAGACACCCCCTTCGAAACACCCCGTACTACTCGGACACTTCATGTTGAAACTGTGTTTATAGATTTTTTTAAAATGAACAAATGCAACCTGCCACGATTATTTCATTTCTTACTTTAGATTATGCCCTATTGTCCTATTTGGTTCGCTAGTAAGCACTTTAGGGCTCTCACAAGACAGTTATGGGCTAACCAAAGTATTGGTTAGCCCATAACTGTCTTGTGTAGTAGACCTATATCTTACTTTCGCAACACCCTCGGAATTATATTGGGTTCAATACTTAGTTGGTCATTGCTGACTGCCCAAACTAGTTTGGCTGTACTACAAATTTAGGGGATCATATTATGAGTGTATCCCTTATACGGTTCACAGAATAATTTGCCTTTGAGGATTTCTGTCAAACCTCACAGAAGTTGCAGTCTCCTGTGGGAATAAAATAGTAAAGCATGCATATTTTTTGGAAAGATAAACTATTGCATAGAGGTGCTACTATGAAAAAGAAATTAATTCTTGTGAAAGAAATTGTGGCTCAAATAAAGCGAACAGGGGAAATTGAAGGCTCCATAAAAATTCCTTTTCCAATTAAAGAGATTCATAAAATATGTCATGTCCCTCAGCCAGTAAGAACAATCGTCGGACAACGGTGCATCGCGTATTTTGGTGAAATTAAATTCAGTATTTATTACATCCACGGTGAAGATTCTAGTTTACGTTTAATTGAAGACATATTAAGCTATAAAGGATTTGCCTCTTTCGAAGAACAGGCTTTTACTAATAATAAGCCTATTGTTGAAATCAAAACCGTGGTACTTGATTCTTTTGCAGAAAAACAGCAAGATTTGATTAAAATAACTGGTTATATTTCGACAGAACTTAGGTTAACCAAAAGTCGCGAAATAAGTTTAGGTAAATTAAAATCTCTGATGACTGAAACTGATGACTGCGAGTTTCCAAAAGAAGAATCTCACGAAATACCATCATTCCAATCGACGGAATACTCAGAATTTACTCAAGAAATTAATCCTGATATTATCTTAGAAGTCACATCAAATCATACCCCGCATACATCTACGGAGGCGTTTACCCACGTGTACCCAGGGAGTAATTCTAATGTGATATTAACTTTGGAAGAATAAGAAGCATTTATGTAGAGCGCCCGCCAAACGTTTACGAACAGTTGGGCTATTCCTCTATACTAACCCGAATTGTTCCGAGCCCGGGAATAGCATAATAACCTTTTTCTGTGATATTGAAATATATTGGATCATTAATAATAGTTTGTTCATCCATGGTTTGATCAATAAATAGATGCTCGTCGGAAAATACTTTAATTATCACATGCAGTTTTGATTCAACTGCAATTACATTAGGTTTTAGCAATGATAATTTGAACCTACTATCCGGAGCCAGACACGCTTTATATAAATTCCCCCCTCTATACCCTAGACGTTGCTCATATGCGATTATTTCATAGTTTAGTTCATATACTTTGAAAGCTGGTGTTTCCTGTTCGCCATATACCAGTCTCAGTCTTTGACTAGTCGTTAATTTTATATTTCTATTGCCTTCAGCTATACAAACCTCCTGTTTTTGAATAGATGCACTCCCTAACCCTTTCGCTCTACTTGGCAAGATAAATTCCTGATATTTAGTAACATGTGAATGGATTTGTCCTAATAAGGAACTAACCCGAATTTGTTTTTTATCGTACAATGTTTTGTCCCCCCCTAGCTTTATATTCTAGTAAAGGCTATGGTTTCTTATTGTGCAATATGCTAGGTGGTTGACAATTTGCACCATATTTATACGATGATGACCGTATCCCTCAATATATGTTTGCCAAACACACATCCAAAGTGTTTACATAATATAAATCAGAAAATTACCAATGTAATAACCAAGAAGGGAGCCGAAAAGATGTCATTTCCCAATATCCCAAATATAATTCCTGAAATAGATATTAGTACTGAGGAAGCTGTTAACTTGCTATTAGCCTCTATTGCTTTTGAAGAATTAGGATTAGCTCATATAATCAATGCCGAAGCAGAAAAAATTCAATTTGTTTTAGGTACTCTTCATAATCAAACAACATCATTAGCAACAACGATTGAGGACTTAATAAAGATTGATACTTCAGTAGTGCATACATTGAGAACTGTCATTAAGCAACAAATGCTTTTACAATTCAAGCTTGAAGACGTCTTAAGCATTTCCACTTTTTCAACAACAACTTTTACTACAACGCATACAACTACTTGTACAACCACTTGTTACTGTGGATAGATTTTAGTTTCTTGGCATAAAATCTCCACGTACTGTTCCCTTTTATTAACTCGCCCTGCACGTGTTGATGGACGAATTGTACTGCAATCTTCGAGATCAACAAATAGCATTAACTCAATAATTTCCAGGCTGTAAAGAAAGTAAATACTTCCCCCCTCCTTATTTGTATAGTTGGGCTATTGGAGGGTGGTCCTACTCTAAAGTATGTGCTAATGTCCCATTTGGTTACCATATCACTTAATGAGCTTATAAGTCTTTAAAACAAGCCCCACATTTCTTTCAGGATTGAGAAATGTGGGCTGTTATACTTTTGGAGATAGTGAATGTCAATATTCTAATATAGGGGCTAATTGGTTTTCCCATACCCCTTTCGGAGAATACATTTGTCTTATCATAGTTTTACCATATACTACCGGGTTTTCCTTCATCAGATTTACTACTTTTGCTGCATGCTCCTCCAAATAGACCTGTTCTGATGGATGATACGTTTCTTTAGTATCATAGCCAAAGTTTCTTGCATCCCATCTCATAAAATATGTATGAAGTTGTTTTCCCAATTCTTCTAGTGCTGGTACTTTTTCATTTAGCACTAAAAAATTACCTCTACTTGCCGCCTCAAGAGCAATTAAACCAAAGGATTCTGAAAAAGAAGGACAGATAAAAAGATTGGATAACGTAAAAAGCTCGATAACGCTATCTCTGGGAAAACCATTTGTAAAACCCAGATCGGAAGTAAACAGTATATCCCCATCCTTCAAATTCAAGCTACGTCCCAATCTTTTTATTAAGATCTTATATAAATCAGCGTTTATATCAGATGATGGAAAATCACAGAAGACGACTTTGACACTTTTTTCGGTTTTGTTTTTAATGGCTGCTGCGAAAGTAACTACCTTTTCAAACTTTTTGCTTGTCGTTAATCTTGCAGGATATATCATCAGAATATCCGGCGATAGCAAGTCTGTGACACTAGTAATAGCTTTTACATCATCACTCATAGGTGCCAATATATCCAAGCAATTATTAATTTGTCTTCAGCTCCTCTCCGGAATATCGTATACTCTTGCCAGAGCTGAAATTCCTGAAGTAGATGAGTTAACATATATCGTGTTTGGCATTGGAGAGTGTAATCGCATCGACTTCCTCATACTTAATCTAAGTTTATTGATATTTTTACATGTTTATCAGCGCTTTTAATTTTATTATAAGCAGCTAAATTAATTTTTATATTTATAAATTTATGATCACCTTCGTTATAATAATCAGTAAAATTAACTTTTAAATTAATAAATTTACCAAGACTCCTATTACTCTCTTTTTTCTGCTGTTCATAGGATTTTTTCTTTAGCAGTTCTAACTTTTTCCTTTTTATATTCCTCAGAATATATAAAGCTAAAACTATTGATTGATTTTGCGATTTCAAATATTGTACCTCTTTTTTACAATCGCTAACTTGATTTTTCGCCTCAAGAATATTGGTAAATTTATTAAGATTTTCAATATATAAATCTATTGCTGAGATACCTTCTTCAAGAACCTCTATTAGCCGATTGTACTTGCTCAGCATAGTTAAAATACTCCCTTAGTAATCATTTTTTCACCACCCCTTATTATGCTTGCAACACTTTCACCCGTCCTTTCATTCACAACACTTGCATTTTTCGTGTTTCACCCCAAAACAGCAATCTATTTCTAGTACCATTTCCAGCTTTTTAAGTAATAACCACTCTTTAATAATAACAGTATCTACTATTTTAGATGTAGCTTTATTACACTTTAGTAGTTCATTAACTAAACTAGGGCTTTCATGATGACAAAGCTTACTAACCAGTACTTGGTTTTTTTCTGCTTCTGCATTTAATAGGTGAGAAATTGCAATTTCCTCTAAAGCTATTGATTCCAATAAATCAATGACCGTTTCTTGGAGCGAGGGTCTATGCTTTTCCTCAGGAATTTGTGGCATACTCATTTAATCAATTCCTCTCTCTTATTTAGACTAGATAAATTCCAGATTTATACTAGTAGATACACAGAGTGGCTTCAGGAGGGTGGGATAACTCATATATGATGCTATGTATTGTATTAATTTTCCCCGTTTATTAATATGTAGCAACTACAGTAGATGTGACAATTTTTCCAAATAGAGTTTAGAAATTCTATTGCCAGACAACTGTCAGGAGCTTTGAAACATATACTTTTTTTCAAGATCCGTGCGTATACCTAAAATAATCTATAGAGTTTTAGTTATATTTAGTTTCATTCTTTGGAGGTATACACATGAAAGTAGCAGTTCTTACTATGTTTAATGGCCTTAGCGCCACATATTCTCTTGTAAATGTTGTAGCCGAGCATCTTAGAATGTTACTCGATGCAGAAATTGAGACTAAGGTACTTGTATGTCAAGATTGTCCTGATGACCAAAGATATGGTGTATTTAGGGATGAGAGATTGGAATGGGTAAAAGTTAATAATAGACACAATGATAAACAAATTCATTGGTGTGACTATTCTAAACCAGATGGCCAAGTTCACGACACATTTTTTGATGAAGTAGATGTCGTAGCTGAAGATTTAGTAGCTAAGCTTTTAGATGTAGACGTCTGCATAATGCATGATATACATTATCAGGGTTGGCATTTAATTCACAATGTTGCCATTAGAAAAGCTCAAGAAAAATTACCTAATCTGAAGTTCATAGCAGTAACTCACTCAGCTCCGGTAAAAAGACCAGCTAATCCTAAATGGCCTTTTTCAGCACGCTATTCTCCAATGCCGAACACCACGTATGTCTATCCTACTCAATCAGGAATACCAGCCCTTGCTCGACAGTATAACCTACCAGAGGGTAAATGTAGTGTTATAAATAACAGTCTCGATTTAATGTCAAGTATGAGTGATGATGTTAAAGCAATTCAGAAACAGTTTGATCTACTGAGTCCAGATATTTTAATTGTTTATCCCGGCAGACTATCAACCGGTAAAAAGTTTGAGAACGTCGCTGCCTTTGCCGGAGTAATTCGTAAAAAAACTGAACAGGACGTTAAAATTATTTTCTGCGATTTCCCAGCTATGGATATTAAGCCGGATCTCTACAAAAGGACCATACGCGAAAATGGATACACATATGGTCTCGAAGAGTCAAATATTGCTTTTACTAGTGATTTAGGTTATCCACAAGGATTTCCTCGCAATAGCGTTTTAGAACTGTTTACGCTCTCTAATTTATTTATTTGTCCATCGTTCTCAGAATCCTTCGGACTTACCGTCCTTGAAGCTGCGAGTAGAGGTAACTTTATCGTCTTAAATCAGGCTGTTCCTGCCCTTGAAGAATTAGGTAAGAAACTGAATTCCTATTTTATGCGCTGGGCTGCTAGAAACTTTGGCTTTGATACCAAAGAAACTTATCAACCATCAGAACAGGTCTATTTGGAGGAGCATGCAGCAAAAGTCGTCAACCTCATGAGAGATAATCCAGTTCTTCACGCGAAAACACTTACAAGGCAGCGATTTAGTCCACAATGGGTATGGCATAATCATTTAGAGCCCCTGTTAGATCGATAATATTGTCTTGTAAGGGGCATAACCCAATGCCAATATACTAATAATGAGCTGCTTTTAGATGACTAAGACATCTTTTAAAGCAGCCCTTTGATCATTAGTAGATAAATGATTTCTATTTAGACTAATGCTCGAGGTTATATTGTCAATTGTTGGAACCTACATCCCATTCCCTATTTTATAAAATTTGGTTTGAATGGCACATAGGAACAAAGTTTCCAATAATTGAGGCATAAAGACATCATTTCTAAATTATGCAATTATAAGCCACTGGAATGACTCTCCTGGTAGTAATCCAGGAAGTGTTCCAATTAACCCAAAAACATCGTCCATTACTTGTATATTTGTTAGTGGTACACTACCGTTATTCGTTACAACAAATCTAAATTGAGGTGCAATTCCGGGAGGTAGTAAGGGTCCTGGGGCCGTGTCCGCATCTATCCATGTTACACCATTATCGACTGATACATATTTTTCCATATCTATTGAGGGACCAACACCAAGCCAATACGCTGGATCAGTGTCCGTAACCGTTTGACCCTGATAATTTCCCGCCGCTGTTGCAGTATCCACACCTTGGCCTAGTGCCCACGTTCCGACAACTATAAACTGTTGAGATGCTCCTGGGGCTAGGCTTGGAATAGTTCCAATGAAGCCATAGACATCATCAGTTACCACAACATTGGTTATCGTGACATTCCCTGTATTTGTGACCGTAAATCTAAACTGAGGATTCGTCGGAGCAACAACGTTAGGTCCAGGAGGTGTATTAGCATCAAACCAAGTGGCTCCGTTATCTGGGGATACTTCTTTCAACACATCAATCGCTGGGGCTGGCGCTTCCACTCCGAACCAATAGGCTGAATCAGTATCTGTAACCGTTTGACCTTGATAATCTCCTGTAGCTGTTGCTGTGTTCACTTGTTGACCAAGTGCCCACGTCCCGACAACTATAAACTGTTGGGATGCACCTGGTGCCAAGCTCGGAATCGTTGCGATGAGTCCATAGACATCATCAGATACGACAACATTGGTTAACGTGACATTTCCTGTATTCGTGACCGTAAATCTGAACTGGGAATTCGTCGGAGCAATAATGTTGGGTCCAGGTGGTGTATTGGCATCAAACCAAGTCGTTCCGTTATCCGGAGATACTTCTTTTACGACATCAATAGCCGGGGTTGGCGCTACTACTCCAAACCAATAAGCTGGGTCAGTGTCGCTAACCGTTTGGCCTAGATAATCGCCAGTTGCTGTTGCGGTGTTGACTTGTTGACCAAGTGCCCACGTTCCAACAACTACAAACTGCTGGGATGCACCTGGTACTAAGCTTGGAATAGTTGCGATGAGTCCATAGACATCATCAGTTACGACAACATTGGTTAGCGTTACATTACCTGTATTGGTGACGGTAAATCTGAATTGTGGGTTTGTTCCAGAAACAACGTTTGGTCCAGGTGGTGTATTGGCATCAAACCAAGTTGCTCCGTTATCATTGGATACTTCTTTTATAACATCAATGGCCGGCTGTTCTACAGTAGCCGGATTAGGGGATACATAAACCCCACTTGTACCCGAGGTCATACTGAATTTCGTGGTCAGTGAATACCAACCGCCAACAAAAATCCCATTGCTAAGGGGCACAGTTTCCCCATAATACAGTCCAGTTACTGGGTCAAATATATCGGGCGCACCTGTTGTCAGCCAATACCCGGTAAAGGATCCTCCACCGCTAAAGTCACTACCTCCAATGATTAAACTTCCTTGCCCGTCATTGTATCTAGGCCCTTGTGGATAAGGGGGGGGTGGCGTAGATCCACCTCCTGAAGAGTTAATATCTCCGGCTACATTGATAAAGTTAGTGGGTGTTAATCCCCCGTGAGGGACAATAGCTCCTCCGCTCTGGAATTTTACTTGTCCCTGATAGCCATTGCTAGAATTACTGTCGGTGTCCCAACGTAGAATGTATATATCCCCTGGGTCACCTGTAATGTTGATTTGACTTGAAACAGTTAAACCCGACGTAATATTAATAACGTAAACTTCGTTAATCCCATTTTGAGTATTTAACCCGTCAAGGGAAGTGGATGATACACTTTCAAAGCCAGGTGTAGCTGGAAGAGCATTGATTTGTTGTATGGCACTGATCAAATCTGATGTTAAATTAGCAATCCGTGTAATATCACCGGTAACACCTGTAGCCTGGGTTGGGTTCTGGTCAAGAATGGCTTGCCAAGCGCCTTGGGTAGGGGCGTTCGTATAGAGGGTTCCTGCATAAGGAACACCACCTGAAGTACGCTCACTTGCTACAAGGCCATTAACCGCTACATCCCCAATAAACCCCTTGGTTGCTCCTTGCCAGTTTGCATCAACACTACCGTCTGCAAAAAAGAGTAAATAATCGGGTAAATCACCTAGATTTATACCTCCGATTGTGGTCATAATATTTTTTCACCCCTTAATTTTTAATTCACGTTATTGTTTCTCGGTATAATAATAAGCGGAATCACTATCACTTACAGTTACACCCGCAAAAGCTGCTGTCACTGTGGCAGTGTCCCTATGAACTGTTACTTCTGGTATTTCAATTAAATCGTCCAATTTAAATTGGAGCAGCATTTGGTTTTTAATGACTGTCCTTAAAATTTGGTCTACGCTTCTGTCAATCCTCATTAAATGATCGATTGTTGGAGGTTCTGATAGAGATTGACCTGGAAGGGTTCCTAAAACAAATTGAATTTTCTCTGCCTCAGCATTAATTACATGAGCTAATCCTAGCTCTTCAAAGGCAATTGATGCTAAAAGCAAATTGACAACATCATTTCTATTGATACTAATGGTTGCATTGATATCTGGTATATTGGGGAATGACATATTAATCTCTCCTTTCTAAACAACATTAATGCTAGTACATGCTATGTAGACGTAGGTGAATTGGTGAGAGCTTGTGCTTGTGTGTTTAATATTTTCTTGTCCCGATCACTATCTGGTATCTTTGAACCAATAAAAATGGGACCCACCCCCTAGAAAAGTGGGGTAGGTCCCTTAGATTGCTATAATAGCATTACATTTCCGGACAATTATCAAGAACATCTTCCAGTTTAAACTGAAGTAACATTTGGGTTTTTAAAACTGTTTTCAAAGTCCGATTGACCTCACGATTAATGGAAATTAAGCCATTAATGGTTGTTCCAGGAATTGTTACACCGGGAAGAGTACCTATGACAGCCTGAATCTTTTCGCCTTCAGCATTGATAATGTGAGCTAAACCTAGTTCTTCAAATGCGATAGAAGCTAACAACAAATTGCAAACTTGCTCTCTATTGATACTGATGGACGGGGTCACGTTAGGAATTGTTGGAAACGACATGCAACATCCTCCTTATAATTAAATCCTCACTATAATATATGGGATAAGGTGTCACTTGTTACCGATTTGTTGAATAAGCTCTGCTATCTCCTCCAAATTAATGTTTTCCTGATTTAGAGTAGAATTGGTTAGCCTATTGATTAGTTTAACAAGGTCCGCCCGTGCATGAGTGAAACTGCTCGAAAGTTTTACCGCCTTATAATAAGCCCATGTAGCCTCCACTTCTCTTGATAATTCCTCAAGGCAAAGTCCCTTATAATACCAGGCCCTAAAACTACCCAAGCCCTTAAGACTCAGATGATTGAGGTTGTCGTCCCCTAATTTTATGCATTCTTCAAAGGACTCTATAGCTTCGGGAATCATTTTTTTATAGTAGAGGATGACTCCCATATAAAATTTCAAATCAACATAATCGGGGAACATTTTGACAGCTGACTGAATACCGGGCCACGCACCTTCCCAACTTCCCGTTTCAATTAAAATTGAATACTTCAGACTATAAAGCATCGAAGGTGGAGGAATCAATCCTTGCTTTAAAAAAAGTGCTATCGATTGGTTAACCTCATTAAAGGCTTTATTAAAATCTCGTCTTCGGTAGTACTCAGTTGCTAAATAATAATGGGTCCACGCATGGTTGTTATCTTCTTTCAATTCTTCTAATAATAAATTGACATTCCGTTGGTACTTTCGTTTATCCTCAATCATTGCGTTCATATAACCATAATGATATATCTTTAGATCGATAAATCCCACACGATCCTGTTCATAGGCAGCGGAAAGATTAAGCCACTCATGGATCTTATTTTCAAATCGAAAACCCTTATAGTTTTTAAAAATCCTGGGTTGAGCTATCTGAGCTATATTATCCAAATCAACCTGATCACCATAGAAGTTAATTAAAGGGACTGAAAACGCATCGTAGTCCTCAAAGAGTGACGAATCATTTAATTGTTCCCTATTCTCTTGACCTACTTCCTCATCCGCATCCAACCAGAGTATCCATTCACCCGTAGCTTTATCTAAACCAAAGTTGCGAGCATCCGCAAAGTTATGATTCCAAGGATAAGAAAACACTTGCGCATTATAACAATCACAAATCTCTATCGTTTTATCTGTTGAGCCTGTATCGACAATGATAATTTCATCTACTAGATCTTTAACGCTATCTAAACATCGCTTGATACAGTTTTCTTCATCCTTAACAATCATTGTTAAGGATAATTTTTGCTTCCTTTGACTCATAAAAGTCACCTCCTAGAACCATGTAACTATACAAAGAGTTAACTCATTTTTTTGAGTAGAGCCCTAAAGGAATACAAACCACCCGAAAACTCGGGGAACAAATCTGTTGTTAGGGCATTCCCTGGCGGCTCAAAGTTAACCGCGCCGGCATACATTAGCCCAGATACCTTTAGCATATGATTAAACCGTTCCAAATCTAAATAGGGGTAGTCAATCGTTGCCACAAGCAAGCCCTCCTTCAGTAGTCGTTTGAATTCTAGCA
>JADQBO010000098.1 GCA_016278585.1 Desulfosporosinus sp. | reverse complement strand
TGGGAAGTCAACGATACTGGAATCAATAGCTGTTGCCTATGGCTTTAATGCTGAAGGGGGAACTAAGAATTTCAATTTTTCATCTAGAGCTACTCATTCAGAGTTGAATAAATACATTAAACTGGTTAAAGGATTGAAAAGACCAGATGATGGCTTTTTTCTACGAGCTGAAAGTTTTTATAATTTAGCGACCAATATTGATGAATTGGATTCAGGACCTTCCTTTGGACCCCCTTTAATCGATTCCTATGGAGGTTTATCTCTACATGAACAATCCCATGGTGAGTCATTCTTTGCAGTTTTTCAAAATAGATTTAAGGGCAGAGGAATATATATTCTCGATGAACCTGAAGCGGCGCTATCACCTTCCCGGCAAATGTCAATGATTACAAGAATACATGAATTGGTTGAACAGGGTTCGCAGTTTATTATTGCGACTCATTCCCCAATCATAATGGCTTACCCCCAGGCTCAAATATATGAGATTCAAGAAGGGTTTGAAATTGTGAAGTATGAAGGAACGGAGCATTATCAGATCATGCGAGCTTTTATAAATAATACACAGAAGATGTTAGATATTCTAATGGAATAGGATTAATAATAACTATATGAAAAAGGGTCGGGTATTTATTACCTGGCCCTTTCTTAATTTCCAGGGATACATTTCTAAATAGGCTAGTACATCTTAGACAAATCAGCAAGGAGAGAAGTGGATTAATGTAATTCAGCCAACGGATCTTATACTTAAATATTGATCATTAACGGTGGAGAATAGTGTTATTAACGATGTTTAGATAAAGACTGAATTTTAAATAAGTTTGTGAACTTTAGAGGAAACACAGAAGTTTTTAGAGAATAAACGATAATAGACCAGTGAGGTAAGTAGTGGCAGTTAGGAAACATTATTTTGAAATTTAAAGGTTAGGTGTAATATATGAGTGAACCGTTCACATTTGATGATCAGACTGAATATGCGTTTTCTAAAGTGTTTGATCTAAAAGCCATTCAAAAGCTACAGGATTTATTTTCTGCCGCGACTGGCGTTGCCTCAATCATCACGGAGCCTGATGGCACACCTATCACCGAACCAAGTGGTTTTTGTAGTCTATGTAACAAAATAAGCAAGACAGAAGAAGGGCTTAAACGTTGCCTGATATCAGATTCGATCAATGGAAGTCCAAATCAAGAGGGGCCCAGAATTCGACGATGTTTAAGCAATGGACTGCTGGAGGGTGGGGCCAGTATTATTGTTGGGGGTAGGTATATTGCTGATTGGTTAATTGGACAAGTAGTAGATAAAGATTATAAATTTGAAGATACATTACCCCTTGTAGATGTACTTGAAGTTAAGTGCGATGTCTATAAAGATGACTTAATTAAGGTTAAACTCATGTCCAAACAGCAATTTGAAAATGTATATGAGTTTCTTTCTCTGTATGCGAAGCAACTCTCAAATTATGTTCTGAAAAATATCAATTTAACTCATGAAATAAATAAAAAGATAGTTCATGAAGTAGAAATCAAAAAATTAAATTGTGAACTTGAACTTAAAGTAAAGCAAAGAACTTCCCAGCTTGAAGAGAGTAATGCCGAACTAAAGGAAATCAATGTCATACTTGAAGAGACCAATATTGAGTTAGAAGAAACCAATGCCCTGCTCGAAGAGGAAATTACTAAACGTCATAAGGTTGAAGAAGAACTCAAGCAATTGAATGAAGCGTTGGAAAACAAGGTTAAGGAGCGTACAATTCAGCTGCAGGACATAAACTCAATATTGGAAGAGGAGATTATTGACAGGAAACGAGCTGAAAGTGACTTAACTAAAGAAAAGATCTTTACCGATGCCATATTCAATAGCGTTCCGGGGATAATTTATCTCTATGACGATCGAAGTAAGTTAGTGAGATGGAACCATAAACATGAGGAGATGACAGGATATTTGCCCGAAGAACTGGCAAGCACTCATTTACTAGATTGGTTTCGAGACGATCAAACTAGTATAAGGGCTGTATTAGAAAGTATACAAACAGCAAAACAAAATGGCTTTGGAAATACCGAGGCAGATTTGCAAACAAAACACGGTAGTAAAATACCCATGTACTTTACTGCCAGTCCTGTAACCATCGATGGTAAACGTTACTTTGCCGGCCTAGGAATCGACATAACTAAGCGGAAACGAGTTGAGGAGGCTTTGAAAGCAAGTGAAGTTCTATTTAGAACAATCTTTGAGCAAGCACCATTAGGTATTGCCTTAAGTGATTCATTAACAGGGCGTAACTATCACATTAATTCAAGGTTTGCTGAGATTGTTTGTAGAACGGCAGAAGAATTAACCAGTACGGATTGGATGAGTATAACCCATCCAGATGACGTCCAAGAGAATTTAGATAAAATGGACTTGTTGATTGCGGGAACCATAAACGGTTTCCAGATGAACAAACGATATCTCCGGCGGGATAATTCAGTAATTTGGACCAATATGACGATTTCTCGTATTCAGGATAAGGATATGGAGCATCCACGTCATCTCTGCATGATCGAGGATATAACGGAAAGTAAATTAGTGAACGAAAGGCTGCAAAAGTATCAGATTCTGGCAGAAAATGCTAACGATGCTATGCTCTTCATTGATAGGGAAGGAAATATTCTCGAAGCCAATGATGCTGCAGTAAGAATTTATGGTTATACATACAAGGAATTTTCAGAAATGAATATTTCTGATTTAAGACATTCGAACCAATTATGTATTATTGAACAGTTGGAAGCGGCACATAAAGAAGGGATTATATTTGAGACTGTTCATTATTTAAAAGATGGTACAGCAATTGATGTCGAAGTAAGTTCGCAAGGAACCTTCCTAGGCAACAAAAGAGTTCTTCTTAGTATAGTGAGAGATATCACTGACCGTAAGAGAAAAGAAGATGAAAATCGTTATCTAAGTTATCACGATGTTTTAACAGGTCTCTACAATCGAAGGTTTTATGAAGAAACGATTGAACGGTTAGACATAGAAAGAAATCTACCGATATCAATAATTATGGGCGATGTAAATGGGTTAAAAGTTGTAAATGATGCCTTTGGGCATGATGCGGGGGACGAACTGCTACGCAAAGCAGCAGCAGCCATCCGAAGTGCATGCAGAACAGCGGATATCGTTGCGCGCTGGGGTGGAGATGAATTTGTTATTCTTCTACCAAAAACTAAACCAGAAGATGCGGAAGAAATTATTAATAGAGTTAAAAAACAATACTCAAATGTCCTTGTTAAGGCTATACGGGTTAGTATTTCCTTTGGTTGGGCTACAAAGACAAGAACGGATGAAGATATATTTAAAGTTCTAAAAAATGCCGAAGATGCCATGTATAAACATAAAATTATTCAAAATGAAGGCATGAGGGGTAATACAATCAGTACAATTATTAATACATTGCATGAAAAAAACCCAAGGGAAGAACAACACTCACAAAGAGTTGGCGAGATAAGTCAAAGTATTGGTAAAGCCATAGGTTTTTCTGAAATTGAAGTGAGTAGACTTAAAGTGATTGGTCTTCTTCATGACATAGGGAAAATTGCCATCGAAGAGGGGATTCTCAATAAACCTGGAAAACTTACAGAACGGGAGTGGCAGGAAATTAAACGGCATCCCGATATTGGATATAGAATTTTGAGTTCATCGTCTAACATGTTAGATTTAGCGGATTGTATACTGTCACATCATGAACGATGGGATGGTAAAGGTTATCCAAAAGGATTAAAGGGTGAAGCTATTCCAAGGATCGCAAGAATTATAGCCCTTGCGGACAGCTACGATGCCATGACTAGTGAACGGCCGTACCGAAAGGCTTTAACTAAAGAAGAAATCGTCCTTGAAATTCGAAAAAATGCAGGAACTCAATTTGATCCTGACATTGCCCGAATATTTGTTGAAAAGGTATTAGCCATGCCCTGGGATAGCTGATTTTCAATTAGTGGGAAGCATTGTTGAGTATAATCTTAATCAAACGGCGAATAATAAGAGTAGATCGAAAAGATCATTAAATTGAACAGTGACGAAATAGGTTTGCTGTTAATAAATCTAAGGAGGGGTAGCTTTGGCTAAGTTGACAAAACCAATGATCCAACTCACACCCGAATTAGAGAAATTTAAGTATGAAGTTGCTCAAGAGATTGGGATTGCTAATCGAAAACATAAAAGTTTTCCCAATTCGCCACAACACTAATTTCAATAGAAGAAAGGGTCAGGTAGAAGACAACCTGACCCTTTCTTTCTTACAACAATGTTATACGTTGTTAATTAAGTAGTCATCATTCCTAAGCCACTGATTCACTAAACGATGATGTTTTATAGTGACTAATAATATAGTGAGGTATTATTCTCTTAATTATTGTAAATATCTCTCATAGTCTTCGCGATCAATTCCGGGATGTAGGCTAATCGCCAAAGCCCCAGCAATAATTTTAGCGACGGTTTTGATTAGGGAGTCGATTTCTTTAGGTGTAACCATTAAATTTCCTTGGAATGGAGAAAGGACGTCATCAATAATTTGACTGAATACTTCGGGTTTTATACCCTTATAAAGCTGATATAATTTAGGGTTGGTGACAAATTCCTTAAAAACGCCTTCCACTGCATCGTGGGCAATGATGCCGGCATTGACAACTGTCGGTAGTCCAATAGCAATCACTTTACAGCCTAATGTTTCTTCGGTAAGACCAGCCCTTCGGTTTCCAACCCCTGAACCTGGATGGATTCCAGTATCTGCCAGTTGAATGCTTGTCCCAATACGTTCTAGAGACCCGGCAGCAAGGGCATCAATAGCAATGACCAGATCGGGTTTCACATGTTCCACAAGACCTCGGATGATCTCAGCGGTTTCAATTCCGGTGAGTCCTAATACGCCCGGTGCAATAGCACTGATTTTACGGAGTTGACCCTTCAGTTCATCGGGAGAAAGTTGGTATAGATGGCGAGTTACCATGGTTTTGTCAATAACCTGAGGTCCCAAAGCATCTGGTGTAGCGTTCCAGTTACCTAATCCGACGATCAAAATGCTGGCATCTTCTTTGAGATTCATAAGTTCAATTAATCTGTCTGCTAGGACATGAGTAACGTCTTCATGAATCACATAATTATTAGTGCGTAGTTCAGGAGCATCTATAGTAATATATTGTCCTAATGGTTTTCCGATTGCTTTGACACCTTCATCGGTTTCAACGGTAATGATAGTGACCTTGGCATGTTCCAATTCTTGTTCATTCATTCGGACGCCGGGGATTTCTTCCCCGCTTTCCCCACGTAGAAGCTGATGGGCTTCAACTGCTAGATCAAGCTGTAAATTAAGGTGTTGATAGAGTTGTGATTTTTTCATGGCTTGTCATACTCCTTTAAACGCATTTGTGGAAAACTTGTTGTAAAAAAGTCACTGGGGCTTTTAAAAGCTCCCAGTGAACAGAGGAAAAAACGAAGGAAGAGCTGGATGGGGGAAGGGCTTTTTGATGACATTTGAATCATCAGTTGCCAAGTCTAGTATATGACAATAACTCAAACGGTATACAACGATATACGGGAATTAGGTGATTTTGTGGTATACTATGATTAATTTAAAGAAGGAATCGTGCGCTGATGATAAATCATTAAAGCTCTGCTATAATGTAATAATGTGGAGGGTTTATGCGAATTATTGCAGGTGATATGCGTGGCCGTCAACTTAAGGCAGTCGAAGGGATACATACACGCCCGACCTCTGATAAAGTGAAGGGTGCAATTTTTAATGTTTTGGGAGATAAGGTCTTAAATTCTCGCGTATTAGACCTTTTCGCTGGGACGGGAAACTTGGCAATCGAAGCACTTTCCCGAGGTTCCTGTGAAGCAGTCTTGGTTGAGAAGAATTATGATGCATATCAGATTATCCGAAAAAATCTTGAACAGCTTGGAGTTAGCCAAAAGTCTAAACTTCTATTGATGGATGCTTTTAAGTTTATACATAGATACCCTGATGAAGTTTTCAACCTTATCTTTTTGGATCCCCCTTATCATCAGGAACTAATTTTAAAGGTCCTTCGAGCCTTAAAGCAATACACTTTTTTAGCGCCAGAGGGTGTAATCGTTGCTGAGACTGCTAAAGACGAAGAACTACCCGGCGATCTTTATCCCTTTGAAATTCGTAAAACAGGGGAATATGGGGATACAAAAATTTGGTATCTACAGAGAATGGATGTATGACGAGGGAGAGGATATAAATGGAAAGCGATATTCAGAGTTTAATCAATGAAGTAGAAGAAATTGTAGATCATGGAACTAAGATTCCGATGACAGGAAAAGTTTTAGTGGATGACGCTGTAATCTTTGAATTACTAGATCGTTTGAGAGCGTCCTTGCCTGAAGAAATCACGAATGCTAAATGGGTTTTAAAAGAACGTCAACGTATTTTAGATGAAGCACAAGCGGAAGCCCAGAAACTCCTTGAGCAAGGTAAAACTTATATTGATAAGGCGGCACTAGAAAATGAAGTAGTCAAGCAAGCTCAAGAGTATGGAGAAGATATTGCTCAACAAGCCCAAACATTTGCGCGTGAAGTAAAGTCTGGGGCAGTTCAATATGCTGATGAAATGCTTCAGCATGTAGAAAAAAGCTTGTTTGAGACCCTTCAGTCTTTGCGTAAAAATCGAGAGGAATTAAAAGAATTAGCTAAAGAAGATCGAAAGTCTGAAAATGAGAAGAGTGAGTAAATCTCACTCTTCTTTCTTAAATATAGGGAACTCGTTTGCAATGAGCAGCTATGAACTACGAACTCTGATCAAGGTGAGCACGGCGAGTATAGACATACTCCCGATAAATACTAGGGAACTTAATTGCCAAGTATTCCAGAAAAGAACGGATCCATCCGGAGGGAAATGAACAGGAGGGGTTGAGATGGGCACCTTTGCAACTAAAAGGAAGAGCTGACTTAGGCCAAGTGCAATAAGTGCATGAAGTGCTCTTGCTATCACAAACGAGGAGAAACGCAAATCAGTACTGCTAATTAATCCAGCGACTTGCGCGAAGACTGAAAGTCCGCCCCAGCCCATGAGCAGAGCGAGAAGGGCTACTTGTTGATCGAGTAAAAAAAGGGCATGGATTGCCTGCTGACAACCCAGAGTCATTTCAAAAAGACCATTAAAGAACGCTTGAAACGTAGAAATCTGGATTTTCTGGATAATACTATGACTAAGGGTTGCCAAAAATAGTGTAACGTTCCAAAGATTTAATAGCCGAAGAATGACCGAAAAGAAGGCCATAAAACCAGCGACCATAAGTACTGTATTTGTGCTTTGTTTGACGGCATCTCCCAGAACTTGACCAAGCGTACGGTTATCTTTGTTCTGAGCACTCTTCATTTCCTGCCAGGCCCTTTTTAATGAAGGGAAAGAGGAACTTCGAGGGGGTCGAGGGGGTCGAGGGGTTACCCGGTAGAATCGGAAGAGGAATCCAACGATTAAGTTAGCGAGGTAGACAGAGCCCGCTAAGACTATTCCTAGGGATGGTTTTCCCAGCATACCAGAGGCCACAGCGCCGAACATAAATCCGGGGCTGGGGTTATTAGTAAAGGCTAAGAGACGCTCCCCTTCCTCGCGGGTTATTTCTCCGTCCTTGCGCAGCCGAGCAGTTAGTACCGCTCCCATAGGAAATCCTGAAGTATAGCCCATGGCCACAACAAAGGCTGCTTGGCCGGGAAGACGAAAAACTGGACGCATGAACGATTCCAAAAGAACACCGAGAAAATGAACAAATCCCGAGGCCATTAGGAGTTCAGAAAGAATAAAAAAGGGAAGTAAGGCAGGTAGGACAAAACGCCACCATAAGGTTAAACCTCCACCTGCAGAGCTAAGAACTTCCTGAGGATAGATAAACATACCAAGGGCAAGGAGACTTAAGGCGAGGACACGGGCAACGTAGGACATCAAAACACACCTTCCTTCATAATTTATATGGAAGAACGCCGGGCCCTAGAAGTCGTGGGGAGGGAAAATTGATGATTCCAATAAGAGGGCTTGTTTTGGGTGCTGGGGGTGCGCGTGGGTTTGCCCATCTAGGATTTCTCCAAGTACTTGATGAAGAGAAAATAAACATGGACGTAGTGGTTGGATGCAGTGCAGGGGCAATCTTCGGTGCCTTATGGTGTGCAGGAACGGATCTTTACCGCATCGAGCGCTTGTTGACCTACCCAGGGTTTGCTAAGAAAATATTGGATCCAGCGGTTTCCAAAGGAGGGTTAATAAAAGGAGATAGGATCCTTGAAGTGATTCGTCTTTTGACCAAAGATATGTCCTTTGCAGATCTTAAAACCTCGTTAGCCATCGTAGCAACTGATATTGAAACAGGGGAACTTGTGGTATTCCGAGAAGGGAGTGTAGCCCAAGCTGTTCGGGCAAGTATCTCAATCCCAGGGTTTTTCAAGCCTTATCGTTATCAGGGTCGTCTCTTAGTTGACGGTGCGGTTAAAAATCGCTTACCAGTACATATTGCCCGAGAAATGGGTGCAGATAAGGTTTTAGCAGTGGATGTCAAAAAAGGGCTGATGAATAAACTGAGTAGTGCGATGGATATCTTGTTACAGTCCATAGAAATTTTAGAAGATGAAGTGTTTCGTGCACATTGTCATGGTGCAGATTTGCTGATACAACCAGATATCGGACATATCGGGAGCTTTCAATTTGACCGTGCTGAAGAAGGGATCCAACTTGGACGAGCAATAGCGTTGACCAAATGTTCTGAGATTAGGAGAATAATGACGTTAGGGGTTAAAAAACCTTGAATTTTATGCTACACTCTTTAATGAATGTATAATTGTATGGAAAGAAATGGTCGCGTCTTAACTAAGTGGAAAATACGTTTTTCGGGAAGACTATGGTGTATTAATATTTATAAGATTTATAGACTTATTTGGACTCAAAGGGGTATTAAAAATGAAGATTCTAGTCATTAATTGTGGAAGCTCTTCGCTTAAATATCAGGTAATTGATATGTCTACGAAAAATGCTATCGGAAAAGGTTTGGTAGAACGGATAGGTCTTCCTGGATCCGTGCTTACCCATCGCACTGGATCGGGCGAAAAAGAAGTGATTAATGCTGAGATTCCAAATCATACCGTAGCTATAAAACTCGTGTTAGAGGCCTTAGTTTCTCCTCAATACGGGGCCATTAAGGATTTGAAACAGATCTGTGGGGTTGGGCATCGTGTGGTTCACGGGGGAGAGAAATTTGCTAAGTCCGTGGTGATTGATGATGCTGTCATGAGTGCCCTTAAGGATTGTATTGAACTTGCACCTCTTCATAATCCCCCTAACATTGCAGGGATTATGGCTTGTCAAAAAATGATGCCTGGGGTTCCTCAAGTGGCGGTGTTTGACACGGCATTTCATCAAACCATGCAGCCTGATAGCTATATATACGGTTTACCCTATGAGTATTATAAAAAGTATGGGATTCGAAAATATGGGTTCCATGGGACATCTCATAAGTATGTAAGTCAACGTGCAGCGGTTCTTCTCCAGAGGCCCCTTAGTGACCTAAAGCTCATCAGCTGTCACTTAGGAAACGGTGCCTCGATTTCTGCAATCCGCGGGGGAAAATCCATTGAAACTTCCATGGGTTTTACTCCTTTGGACGGACTTATGATGGGAACCCGCTCAGGTGCTTTGGATCCGGCGATTGTCACCTACATCATGTGCAGGGAGAATTTTAGCGTGGATCAGATGAACGATTTTCTAAATACAAAATGCGGTGCATTAGGGGTTTCAGGAATAAGCAGTGATTTCAGAGACATTGAAGTAGCGGCAGGACAAGGTAATGTTCGTGCACGGCTTGCCTTAGATATCTTTGAACATGATGTCAGGCAATTTATTGGCTCTTATAGTGCTGTATTGGGCGGCGTTGATGCAATTATCTTTACGGCGGGGGTTGGAGAAAACTCAGCAGAAATGCGTGAAGCTATTTGTAAAAATCTAGATTATCTTGGAGTAGACCTTGATCGAGAGAAAAACAAGGTTAGAAGTGAAGAAGTCGATGTTTCTAAACCAAACGCCCGCTGTCGGGTTCTGGTAATTCCGACGAATGAGGAACTCATGATTGCTTTAGAAACTCATGAGTTAATTCATTAGATTGTGGTGGAATTCTTGAATGGTCTAATGGGTGTAAAGAGTTTTCCTTGACAAAGAAAAATGTGCCAACTATAATAATGAATGTGTATTGGGGTGGTATTTATGATAGTGAATGTAGCCCAGGTTCGTTACAGTGGTGGAAAAACTGTCCATTATGATTTAGTGGAGGATTTCTCTACCTTCGATTTGGGAATAGAAGCCCTCTCATTTCAAGCACCGGTACACGTGCAACTTCAGGTAAACAACACTAGTAGAGCAATGCTTGTAAAGGGAACGATTCGTACAGAGCTTAAAGCAATGTGTGGTCGTTGTTTGGAATGGTTTGTTTATCCATTAGATCTTCCCTACGAAGATGAATGGGCATTCCGGACGTTAGCAACGGAAGATCTCCTTGAGACAGCACTCCTTTTTGACAAAGATGAGATCGATATAAAGGATCGTATTTTTGAACAAATTGTATTAGCTTTACCAATGACGTTTATTTGTTCAGCAGAGTGTCAAGGGCTATGCCCAAACTGTGGTGCAAATAGAAAACTAACCCCATGTAATTGCGGGGAAGGTCCAATTGACCCCCGGTTAGCAGCACTGGCCAAGTGGCAATCCAATGACTGATTAAGTTCAGAAAACATAAAGGGGGTGTAATTATGGGTGTTCCGCAACATCGACAATCAAAATCAAGGGTTCGTAAACGTCGGGCTATGTGGAAACTAACTGCACCAAACCACATCGAATGCCCTCAATGCCATAAACCAAAAATGCCGCATTATATTTGCCCTAGCTGTGGGTTTTATAATTCCAAGGCAGTCATCGCTATTGATTAATAAGGTTTGGCACTACAAGAAACAAAGAGCTCTTTTATAGAGGGCTCTTTGTTTTTGTCTATATGGAGGATTGACCCGTTTGCAAGAGGGTGCAAACGGTATAAAATAATGGACGCTTTTCAGATTAATAAGTATACAACTTAGCAGGAATTTATTATAGTTAGAGTAATGAAGAAATCAGATAACCTTTCAGAAAATATAATTCATGAGAGGTGGTAAGAAAGATGACCAAAAGCAAGACATATGTGCCTATTGGGTTAAGAAAGATTGGCGTATATTATCCAGACTTGATTATTACAAGTAAGGAGATTGCTGAACAAAGCGGTATTCCAGAAAATGTGATCCGAGAAAAATTTGGTATCGGGTCCATTCGTAAGGCTCTACCAGACGAGAACGTTTCTGATATGTGTGTCAAGGCAGCCAAAAACTGTATCCAAGGTATCCTTGAACCTGAGGACATTGAACTGATCATTTACCATGGAAGTGAATTTCGAGACTTTAACCTCTACAATTGTGCTGCTCATATTCAATATAAACTTGGCGCTAAACATGCAATTTCGTTTCAGTTGAGTATTCTATGTGCTTCAAGTCCTCTAGCCTTGCAAGTGGCTAAATCATTGATGCTAACACAGCCAAACCTAAAGAACGTCTTACTTGTAACGGGTAGTAGAGAATCGGACCTAGTGGATTTCAGGAATAATCGGGCTAGGGCAATGTTCAACTTTAGTGATGGCGCAGCAGCCTGTTTATTGCAAAGGGATTATAGTGAAAATCAATTATTAGAGACGAAAATGATAACGGACGGGAGTTTTGCGACAGACGTAGCGGTCTATGGGGTAGGAAGTGTCAGCTATCACACTAATACATCAATAGAAAAAGATTTTCTTAAGGCAGAAGCAGCTAAAGCAAATGGAAACGCGGTGGGCTATTTTGGTTTAGACGTTGCTGATCCGCTATCGATGAAAGAACGGTTAGATGCAGTTACTATGGATAATTTTTTCAAGGTGATCATTGGAGCAGCGGAAGAGAGTGGTTATAGTAGGAAACAGATCAAGTTTTTGGCTCCAATCTTCATGAAAAGCTCCATTCTAGATAAAATACTAGAGCATCTCGATATGAATAGTAACCAAACATATATCCTTAAAGACTTCGGACATGTACAATCGGCAGATGCGTACATTTCTCTCTATGAAGGGCTTAAAATAAACCGTATCCATGAGGGGGATTTAGTTATCATGCTGGGAGCTGGCATAGGGTATACCTGGGCGGCAACAGCGATTAAATGGGGAGTATAACTTACTTAGAACTTAGTAAACTTAACCATTAAGGGGTAGTTGTTCGTTTGGGAAAATTGCAGATCCAATATAGGAAGGGGCTATGTGAAACTTAGTCTCCAAAAATCCTAAGTGGTTA
>JADQBO010000296.1 GCA_016278585.1 Desulfosporosinus sp. | reverse complement strand
TTAAAACCGGGGAATTAAAATCCTTTACCAAAATAGCCTTTGGGATGGTTATTACTTATAGTAGCTATTTTAAGGATGGGAAGTTCGCCGGAATGATTCGAACAAGAATTTATTTGCCCGAAGGGGCTGATGTAAAGGAGACAGCTCATTATCCAAAGTAAAACTATAAAATAGAGTGATGTATTATGACGCTGCTGTAATCTCTAGAACGTTAGTGAAACGGAGCTTTAAGGAGGATTATGAACGGTTTTATTTATGAGACAAATCCGGAAAGAGCCGATGACTTTGAGGATAAGCTGGATAAACTATTAGCTACATTGGAAAGTCTCAAGGAGAATATAATAAATTTTTGTCACGCGTAGTGGAACTGCAAATTAACATTGCTTACTATGGTTATAAGGAACAAATGTGGGGATGGCACCTTGATTTAAAGACGTTAAAGAAATTAGCCGAGTCGAACCTGACGATACCATTCACTTAGCGTTTAGGAGTTCCTCCAGCATCCCAACGACATGCATCATCCCTCTAGTTGCGGGAACTCGCCTGTGAAAATCAAAGTGATTATTACTTTTCCACCTCATTATGGAACCCCTTAACTAAAAAAGTTAAGGGGTTTTCTTTTTGCGAAATTATTTCTATTTTTACTAAAAAAGTCGTTTAGCGATGGTTATTTTCTCGATTTCCTTAGCTCCTTCATAAATCTCTAAGATCTTAGCATCCCTATAAAAGCGCTGGATATCGTATTCGTCGATATAGCCGTAGCCGCCGTGCATTTGTAGAGCTTTGTCGGTTACCCAGACCGCTGTTTCTCCAGCATAGAATTTAGCCATTGCATTAAGAGAAGGATCTAGCTGTCCATGATCCGCTTTCCAAGCGGCCTTATAAATTATGTTACGAGCTAATTCTATACGGGTGGCCATCTCTGCAAGTTGGAATTGAATAGCTTGGTTAGCAGCGAGGGGAACGCCAAAGGTTTTTCGTTCTTGGACATATTTAAGAGCCAAATCCAAGGCTCCCTGAGCTAAACCAAGCCCCTGGGAGGCAACCATGATGCGCGTCTGATCAAAGAAATGCATCAGTTGGTGGAAGCCGTTACCTTCCTTACCAACAAGATTTTTTTGGGGTACTCTCACGTCTTCAAAGGTAATTTCAGCGGTGTCTGAGGCCCGAATACCCATCTTTCCGTGAATTTTCATCCGAGTAATTCCTGGACTGGTTGCATCAACGATGATTAAGCTATGTCGCTGTGTTTTCTTAGGTGCCTCAGGGTTCGTGACGCACAACGCAACCATATAGTCACAAATCGTTCCGTTTGTGATAAATGTTTTACTGCCGTTTATAACATAGTCTGAACCATCTTTTGTAGCTCTGGTCGCTGTTCCTGCTACATCACTGCCCGCATTAGGCTCGGTATAAGCTCCGGCAAAGATTGCTTTACCAGCCGGAAGTAAGGGGAGATAGGTTTTCTTTTGTTCTTCACTACCGTAATTAATAATATTTTCAGCACCAAAGGTTGCAGCAACGGCAGCCAAGCCAAGCCCCAAATCTATTCTGGATAGCTGCTCAGTAATTAAGGCTGTTTCCGTCCAGCCAGCGCCTGGTCCACCATATTCCTCAGGAATAGCAATGCCAACAAGTCCTGCCTCACAGGCTTTTTGCCAGACTTCTCGCGGATATTTTTCCTCCCGATCACATTCTTGGGCAAAGGGTGGGAATTCTTTGAGTGCAAATTTGTAGGCGAGGCTTTGAAAGGCTTTTTGTTCTTCTGATAATTCAAAATCCAAGGTTATATACCTCCTCGTATTGGGAATTATGAAATGGAAATTCCCATGTTGTTAACTCAAAATTCGAAGCTCGTCTTAAAATTTATAATAAGGCATTCGATTTGTTTGAGTTCGTCTATTCTGAATATTGCAATTTTAGTGCCAGTTTCAAAAGTACTAATTTCCTTATAGTCCTGGGTGTTAAGGGTAAAGAAAAGTGTCTATTGTGTTGTCAACTGTCCGTCATTCAGGACAACTATTGAGTACATAAAACCTAATTAAACTAGTGGGTTATCGTAGACTGCCTGAGATAGGGAGGGAGGTCTAAGTGGCATGACATTTGCATAAGTCAAGAAATAAGAAACTGAAAATTCAGAGTTTTATTTAACGGCTTATCGGAATCAAGACAATTGTTAAAAATGAAGGGTGGATCATAAATGAGAGAGGCAGTCATAGTGGAAGGGGTTAGAACTCCAGTGGGACGAAGGAAAGGAAACTTGAGCAACCTTCGTTCGGAAGATTTAGCGGGCTTAGTCCTGAGAGAACTAGTTAAGCGGGCAGGAGTCGACCCTGCCTTGGTCGAGGATGTGCTGATGGGTTGCGTTTCTCAAGTCGGGGAGCAAGGATTCTGTATCGGAAGGCAGGCAGCCTTGATTGCTGATTACCCGCAACATGTGCCGGGTTTAACCATTGATCGACAGTGTGGATCTAGCCAACAGGCCGTTCATTTCGCGGCCCAAGCAATTTTAGCAGGGGATATGGATGTTGTTGTGGCAGCAGGTGTAGAAAATATGACCAGGGTTCCTATGGGCTCTAATGTTCATGGAACTGAGCTATCCCAAGAGCTTACTTCACGTTATGAGATTATTAATCAGGGTCTTTCAACTGAGCGAATTGCAAAGAAATGGGGTATTAGCCGACAACAAATGGACGAATTCGCGTTAGAAAGCCATGGGAAGGCGCTAAAGTCCCAAGAGGAAGGGCGTTTTGAACGGGAGATTATGCCTATAAGTGTGACTCTGCCGGATGGAAGCCAGGGGATCATGAGAATGGACGAGGGTCCAAGGCGGGACACTAATTTGGAAAAGCTTTCCGGCTTAAAATCTCCCTTCATGGAAAATGGGCAAGTTACCGCTGGCAATGCCAGTCAAATTTCGGATGGAGCGGGTGCATTGTTAATCATGTCTCGGGAAAAGGCCGAAGAATTGAGACTTAGGCCACGCTTTCGTATTTTAGCTCGAAGTGTTATTGGTTCAGACCCAACTCTGATGCTTACTGGTCCTATTCCAGCAACAGCTAAGGTGTTAGCAAAAGCAGGTTTAACCCTTGCAGACATTGATATTTTTGAGGTCAATGAAGCATTCGCTGCAGTTCCGTTAGCTTGGCTGATAGAAACGGGTGCCGATCCTAAGAAACTTAATCCTAATGGCGGAGCTATTGCCATTGGTCACCCTCTAGGGGCCAGTGGAGCTCGGTTGATGATTACACTGATGAATGAATTAGAACGAACTGGAGGGCGTTATGGGTTGCAAACCATGTGTGAGGGACATGGCATGGCTAATGCGACAATTATTGAACGGCTAGATTAAGAGAGATAAAAGCGGGAGGACTTTACAATGGAATTGAAACAAGTGGTTGCCTTCGTCACAGGAGGGGCATCAGGTTTGGGCGAAGCGACTGTTCGTCGGATCGTTAATGACGGCGGCAAGGCGATGCTTCTTGATCTCGCAGTAGAACGAGGAGAGCAACTGGCCTCTGAATTAGGCGGCAATGCCTTATTTCAGAAAATGGATGTTTGCAGCCCAGAGGACGTGCAGATTGCGTTGGAGCGGACCATACAGGAGTTTGGACACGTAAATGTGGTTATGAATTGCGCTGGTATTGCGACTGCAGAAAAGGTATTGGGGAAGAAGGGACCACATGCCCTCGAGAGCTTTTCTAAAACGCTTCAGGTGAATCTAATAGGTAGTTTTAACGTGATTCGTCTTGCTGCTGCACAAATGGTTAAAAATGTGCCTAATGCAGGGGGAGAGAGGGGGGTAATTATTAGTACTGCTTCCGTCGCTGCTTATGAAGGTCAAATCGGGCAGGCAGCCTACAGTGCTTCTAAGGGCGGAATTGTAGGAATGACCTTACCCATAGCGCGAGAAATGGCCGGCCATGGCATCCGTGTAATGACAATCGCCCCAGGGCTCTTTGAGACTCCGATGTCTGACAGCTTACCAGAGGAGGCTCACAAGTCGCTGGGATCAATGATCCCCTTCCCATCTCGTCTTGGCTACCCGGAAGAATATGCTCTTTTAGTAAGAAGTATTCTTGAGAATCCGATGCTCAATGGTACTGCAATTCGTCTCGACGGGGCTATCCGTATGCAACCAAGATAAGATACAAGTTTTATGTGAGGAGCTCATTACAGTAGTCAAGCAGCGCTAGGGGCCCTAGACAAGGTATCTAGCAAAGGTAGAAAGGAAGGGGAAGATGGACGTCTATTCGGAGGACCACAAAATGTTCCGACAAGCCTTCGTAAAATTTGTGGAAAACGAACTCTCTCCCCACATCGAAGCATGGGAAGAAAAGCGGGAGATCCCTCGTTGGGTATGGCAACGCATGGGAGAAATGGGCTATCTCTGTCCCTGGTTGGATGAAAAATATGGGGGTTCGGGTGCGGATTTTGGTTTTTCTGCAATTCTTAATGAGGAACTAGCTAGAGCCGGGGTAGGCATTGGGATTGGATTGCATAGTGACATCATCGCCCCTTATATTCAGGACTATGGTACGGAAAAACAGAAGTCTGACTGGCTTCCTGCTTGTGCCCGGGGAGAAAAAATTTTAGCTATTGCCATGACTGAACCACAGTGCGGATCTGATCTTCAAGGAATGAGAGCGACTGCTGTTCGGGACGGGGATGACTACATTATTAATGGGTCTAAGACCTTTATTAGTAATGGGGTTTTTGCAGATCTGGTTATTGTGGCGGTCAAGACATTTACGGTCGACAAGGGAATCAGCCTAATGGTGGTTGAATCTGGAACACCTGGATTTACCAAGGGTAAAAAGATGAATAAATTAGGGATGCATAGCCAGGATACCGCGGAACTTTTCTTTGATAATTGTAGGATACCGGTTACCCACCGATTGGGCGAAGAAGGTAAGGGTTTTTCGTATCTTATGGAAAAACTCCAACAGGAGCGCCTAATCTGTAGTCTTTGTTCCCAGGGTTTGGCAGAGCGAATGCTTAGGGATACAATTGCCTATGTTAAGACAAGAGAGGCTTTTGGACAAATGATCGGCAAATTTCAGCATAACTCCTTTAAGATTGCTGAAATGGCTACTGAGGTTGAGTTCGGACGCGTGTTCATTGATAACTTAGTGGCGGATCATATGGCAGGGCAAGAAATTGTTACCAAGGTTTCGATGGCCAAATACTGGATCGGTGAAATGGCTAACCGCGTTGCCTATAACTGCCTTCAACTTTACGGAGGGTATGGCTATATGGAAGAGTATCCTATCGCCCGGCATTACCGAGATGTACGGGTGCACACGCTCTATGCAGGAACATCGGAAATCATGAAACTGATTATTGCTAGAAAGTTAGGGTTGTGAGTAAGGAGGGAGGGAGATTGGGATAGATGTATCAGCTCTTAAAAGGGGTTCGAATTCTTGATTTGACCCGACTACTACCCGGAGGCTATGCCAGTCAGTTGTTGGCTGATCTAGGAGCGGAAGTGTTGAAAGTGGAAGATCCCTGGCAAGGGGACTATCTGCGTTGGATGAAGCCCTACCTGCCCGGCACAAAGGAAAGTGCTCTTTACTGGTCACTGAACCGAAATAAAAAGAGTCTTAAGATCAATTTGAAAAGCAAAGAAGGACGGGAAGCCTTTTTCCGTCTCTTAACTAAGTACGATATTGTTTTGGAGGGGTTTCGGCCTGGAGTGATGAAGAGTTTGGGCCTCAGCTATAAAGAACTACAGAAAGTCAACCCTTCTGTTATCCTTTGCTCAATTTCGGGTTACGGACAGGACGGGCCGTATAGTCAACGTTCAGGTCATGATATCAACTATCTGGCTCTTAGCGGGGCGTTGGGTCTTACTGGACAGGCTGGAGGGGCACCCGTGCCTTTAGCAGTTCAGGTTGCGGACCTTGGCGGTGGGGCTCTAATGGCGGTGACTGGGATTCTTAGTGCTTACATTGCTCGGCAGCAAACAGGTCGAGGACAGTACATTGACGTCTCTATGTTAGATGGTGTAGTCTCTTGGATGGCAATGCTCTATGCTCAGCAGGGAGTAGAGGATTCCACCGTAAAGCGTGGGAAAGGAATGTTAAACGGTGGGGAAGTTTTTTATGGCATCTATGAGACCCAAGATGCTCGTTTTATTAGCCTTGGAGCCTTAGAACCAAAATTTTGGCAAGCTTTTTGTCAAGCGATCGGGCGCAGTGACCTGGCAGATAAGCAATTCGCTCACGACCCCAGTGTCTTAAACGAGGTGAAGAAGATCTTTAAGAGCAGAACCATTGCGGAATGGACTGCCTTTTTTAAGGATAAAGACGTTTGCTGTGAGCCAATCTTAGAGCTATCTGAAGCTCGAGAGCATCCTCACCTTGAGGCACGGCGTCTTTTTGTTTCACTTAGTGATGTGAATGGTAATAGTTTTAAGACGGTGGGTAATCCCCTCAAATTTCCTGAAGAAGAGGAGTTTCCAGATCAAAACCCTCCTAGTTTCGGAGAGCAGACTGAGGAAGTTTTGAGGGAGGCAAAGCTTACTAAGGAGGAGATTATGTCTATAACAGGGGGGAGTAAACTAACTTAATGTTGATGAAATGTATTCATTAAGTAACATTGAATAGGTTAGTCAGGAAAGCCCTTCCATAAATTGAGAGGGGCTTTTCCTTATGAAACATGAATGTTCTGATAATAGAGGATTAATAGTTGTCTGAGGAGAATAAATTAAGAAGATTTCTAACAGGGTTTCCATAGTTTAAAGAACTTAACGTTAATCATGATTCTCCAGACGAGGTGAGTTTCAATGCTAATGAACGATATGATGACTCGAGATGTTCCTCTTCTTAGACCTAAGGATCATCTTAGGCAGGGGGTCGAGCTCTTGCGCTGGACCAAGTTAGATGCACTTCCAGTGGTAGATGAAGAGGGTTTTCTGATTGGAATCTTTACCAAAGCTAATGTATTAGATGCCTTTTTGGCTGGGGCAGACCCTTTAGAATTCATTGAGCGACATTTTAATCCGCAGGTAGTAACGGTTGAAGCCGATACCCCTTACCGCGAAGTAGAACAGCGGGCCAAACAGAGTTCCGTGGGGACGGGTGTGGTAGTCGATAAAGATGGAAAAGCGCTGGGGATTTTTACTAAGGTGGATATGATTTTGGCTCTTTTCCAAGAAGCGGAACAAATGGCCATCAAACTTAATACGGTATACCAGGCCATGCCCAACGGAATTATTGTCGTGGATCGAAATAACCATATCCAACAGATAAATTCTTCTGGTGAGAAAATTCTGGGATTGAAGCAAGAGATACTTAAAGGTCAGGCGTTCAGTGGTGTTTTTCCAGGCTTGAATCTGAGTCTGGTACTAAAGCAGTCCCGGCATCTTGTAGGGGTCCAAGCACAAATGAATCAGGTCACTGTTCTTTGCAATATCAGCCCTATGGGTGACGAGGTGGCGGGAGCAGTGATCGTTTTCCAAGCTTTGACCGATTTAGACCAAGTGGCTTTAGAGCTAGATGCTACAAAGCGCTTGTACGAGACTTTACTCACAGTAACCAATATTGCCTATGAAGCAATCTTCGTTGTGGATGATCAAGGTAAGATTACGTTGGTTAATGAAGCAGCCTGCCAGTTCTTTGGTAAGAGAGAAGAGGATCTCTTGAAACAGCCTATAGATCAGGTCATGGAGAATACTCGCCTTTTAAGAACCTTAAAAACAGGGATGGCCGAAACCAATGAAATTCAAGTGATATACGGTCGTCCTTATATAGTTTCCCGTTTACCTATTGTACGTCAGGGCAAGATAATTGGAGCAGTGGGTAAAATTATTTTCCAAAAACTAGAGGAAGTGAAGGAGGTTGCTCAGAGGCTTGCTCAGATGGATCTTGAATTGAATTTTTATAAGGAACAAGTAGGGTCAAACAGACTGCCCGTTACATTTAACCAGATTATTACGGTCAGCCAAGAGCTGCGGCACTTGAAGCAAGAGGCTGAAATTGCTGCCCGAGGAAATTCTACCATTATGTTGACAGGGGAAAGTGGTACTGGCAAAGAACTCTTTGCTGAAGCTATCCACCAGGCAAGTCCACATCGGAATGGTCCCTATGTTAGGGTAAATTGCTCAGCAGTTCCAGAAAATCTATTGGAGTCCGAGTTTTTTGGGTATGTAAGTGGAGCGTTTACCGGGGCCGCCAAAGGAGGCAAAGCAGGGAAGTTTGCTGTTGCCAATGGAGGGACGCTTTTTCTGGATGAGATCGGTGACATGTCGCTAAATCTACAAAGTAAACTCTTAAGGGTTCTAGAGGATCGATGTTTCGAGCCTGTGGGGAGTAATGAATCAGTAAAAGTAGATGTGCGGATCCTTGCCGCCACTAATAAGGATCTCATCGAGAACGTCGGAAATGGGGAATTCCGTAGTGACCTTTACTATCGTCTTAATGTTATATCATTTTGTCTAATTCCTCTCCGTAACCGACCCGAAGACATCATTCCTCTTGTTCATGTTTTCTTGGAACGGTTGAACCTAGATTTCGGTAAACGAATATTCGGGGTTACCCAAGAGGTTCATAGAATTTTAGTCAATCACCGATGGCCGGGAAATGTGCGAGAGCTAAAAAATGTTATTGAGCGGGCGGTGAATTTTGCTACTGGAGAATTGCTGGAATTAGAGGACTTGCCGTTTTACCTTAGAGAAGAAAAGCAAAAAGTGCCGTTGACGTTAGCGGGGGAATGGAATCTAGGGCATGCTCATGAACATTTGGACAAAGAAACGTTGGAAAAAGCTCTCCTAAAAATGAACGGCAACAAGTCCGAGGTGGCCCGACTTCTAGGGATTTCCCGTTCCTGGCTGTATGAGAAACTACGTCGGTATGATATAAAAACCCGTTAAACTAATTTCAAATCACAAATTGTAACTACATTATCTTTACTAGAAGCACATAACTTCTTAAAATTCAATTCACAGTTTTACCACAAGGAAGGGATAGTATAATAGTATACCGATCAGAAGTACATACTTTGAAATCGGAAACTATTTTACAAGGAGGAATCGTATGAAAAAGAAACTTGCGGTAGGTTTCCTAAGTGCTGTGTTATTGGTTGGAGGTGCAACAGCTGTCTTTGGCGCTACAGATTCAGTAAAGCTTGATGAAATTAAGAGCTTGACCCAGCAAATGTTTGGAATTCAGAAACAAATCATCGAGAAAGAGGTTGAAGCTGGGCTTAGAACCGCTGAACAAGGGGAAACGATGAAGGAATTTATTGACGAGCGCCAACAAGGGAGAGAGCAAGCATTAGCTGACGGAAAGGTTTTTGGTCCTGGTATGGGTGGAAAAGGTATGGGGATGCGTGGGAATGTCATGGAGTTCAATAATGGTGAACCGATGACGGAAGAACAAATTAAAGACTGGAGTGAAGCCGCACAAGCTCGCTTAACTGCTCAAGTAGAGTCCCTGAAGAGTAATGGTAAACTAACTGAGGAACAGATCAAAACTTGGAGTAAAGCTGCACAAGCTCACATAGACGTTCAAAAAGAGGCTATGAAGAACGGCACCTTTGAGCCGGGTATCATGGGCAAGGGTATGCGTGGTGGTCATAGGGGTTGGGGTACCAAACTAGCACCGGAGACAACTAACACCTTGGACAGTACGTCGACTACGACCCAGTAAAGCTATTAGCATAAGTGTAACGAAAAACTGGCAGTAGATTCAACAATAAGTTGGTGCTGCCAGTTTTATTTTCGGAGATGAATTTTTTTAATTGACTACCGTGTTAAGAAAGAAAGAAGCAGTAAGCTAGAATCAAAAAACCTTCCCAAGCAAAGCTTGGGAAGGTTCGATGTTGCTAATTAGTACGATTTACCAATTGCTGCGTGAACGTGGTTGGTAACACTCACGGCAATAGACTGGCTTGTCGCCTGATGGTTGGAAAGGAACTGTAGTTTCTTTTCCACAAGTAGCGCAAATAGCTGGGAACATTTCACGTTGTTGACGACCATATCCGCCACCACCGTTGTTTCTGTTTTGTGCTTTTTTCGCTGCACGACACTCTGGGCAACGGCCAGGTTCATTTGTGAATCCTTTTTCTGCGTAGAACTCTTGTTCAGATGCAGTAAATTCGAAATCCCGTCCACAGTCTTTGCAATTAAGAATCTTGTCATTAAACATTTATAAAAAACCTCCACTAAAATATTACCCGCGCCTACATGGCAAGTTCACCAACTTCTTCCCGGAGCCTTAGGTAATAGAGAAGGTTTGCTTAAATCCACAAGTTTTAACGAGCTTATATTAGTATATCAAAAATAGAACAGTTGTCAAATGTTAAACCCCTAAATATGAAAATAATTTTTAGATTGGCTTTAATTACTCAATTTAACCTTTAGACTAACTATACATTGTCTGTAACAATGATTTAACATCTTCATTTTCAAGATATTCATCAAAGGTCATCTGTCGATCCAGCAACCCTTTAGGTGTGATTTCAATAATACGGTTTGCAATAGTTTGAACAAACTGGTGGTCTTGAGAGACAAATAGGACATTTCCATCTAGGTTTGTCAGCGAATTATTAAGAGCCGTGATAGATTCCATATCCAAGTGATTGGTAGGTTCGTCCAATATTTGTACGTTTGCTCCACTGAGCATCATTCGAGAAAGCATACAGCGTACTTTTTCTCCACCAGAAAGAACACTGGCCTTTTTCAAAGATTCATCTCCAGAGAAAAGCATTCTACCTAAAAATCCTCGAACAAAGGATTCGTCAGGATCTTTAGAAAATTGCCTTAGCCAATCCACTAGGTTTAGATCCGTCTCAAAATAGGGCGAGTTGTCTAGAGGAAGATAGGCTTGAGTTGTGGTAACTCCCCAGCTAAATTCCCCACTATCTGGGGTGATTTCTCCCATTAAGACTTTGAACAAAGTCGTCTTGGCATTACCGTTAGGGCCAACAAAGGCAATTTTATCTCCTTTGTTGACAAGAAAGGAGATGTTGTCGAGGATCTTTTCCCCTCCAACAGTGACGGTTAAATCCTTGACATTTAGGATATTGTTGCCCGCTTCTCTGTCCGGGGTGAAAGCAATATAAGGGTACTTACGAGAGGATGGCTTAATATCATCAAGAGTTAACTTTTCAAGTTGCTTTTTACGGGAGGTCGCTTGCTTTGCTTTGGATGCATTAGAGCTAAAGCGTTGGATAAATCTCTGTAGTTCTTCAATTTTGTCTTCTTTTTTCTTATTGGACTCTCTCATTAATCTTAAGGCTAACTGACTCGATTCATACCAAAAATCATAGTTTCCGACGTAAAGTTGGATCTTACCAAAATCAATATCAGCAATATGTGTACAAACTTTATTCAAGAAATGACGATCGTGGGATACTACGATAACGGTGTTCTCATAATTATAGAGGAAATTTTCAAGCCAGATAATGGACGCTAGGTCAAGGTGGTTGGTGGGCTCATCAAGTAATAGAATGTTGGGGTTGCCAAATAGGGCTTGAGCGAGTAAGACACGAACCTTTTCATTCCCACTAAGATCCTTCATTTTACTACTTTGTAAGTCCTTATTAATCCCTAAACCCATTAATAATTCAGAGGCTTCTGCTTCAGCTTGCCAACCGTTAAGTTCGGCAAAATCTCCTTCTAATATAGAAGCCTTAATTCCGTCTTCCTCGGAAAAATCTGGTTTGGCATAGAGAGCATCCTTCTCCTCCATTATTTGGTACAATTTCGCATGTCCCATAATAACGGTTTTTAGAACTTCAAATTCCTCAAATTCAAAGTGATCTTGTTTCAACACCCCAATTCGTTCCCCGGGCGTAAGAATAACATCACCACTGGTAGAATCAATTTCCCCAGATAGTATCTTTAAAAACGTAGATTTCCCCGCGCCATTGGCTCCAATTAAGCCGTAACAGTTTCCGGGAAGAAATTTTACATTAACATCTTCAAATAAGGCTCGCTTACCGAATCTTAGGGTTATGCCACTAGTACTAATCATTATTAATCGTTCCTTTATATTAGATTTGCCTTTGCTTAAGAATATAGTATATCATTTTATTGCGAGATGGTATAGCTTTGAAAACGTCAAGCTAAACAATGGGGAGTAAAATAAGGATCAAAAATGGCACAAATAAGCCCTCATACCTAAGGCAGAGGGCTTTGTGAAGGTTCTATTTACCTTATGTAGATTTAATCAAACGTAATTAGTGAATTGAATGGCCTTCTGCCTCAGCTAATAAGTTCCTTAGGATTAGAATACCTTGCATAGTTCTTGGAAATCCTGCACTAGGCGCGACTAGAAGAATAGCATGTTCAATTTCCTCTTTCGTACATCCACTTTTTATGGCTTTTAGAATGTGGGTTCTTAAGGCCCTTGGATATTGGCACTCTGTGGATAGTGCTACTTTAATCAACCAGCAGGTCTTTTCATCTA